>QGUX01000281.1 GCA_003242275.1 Pseudomonadota bacterium
CCCGGGGGGGGCGCGGCGCCAAGGCCGCGGTGATGGCGCCCTCCGGCGAAGGGGGGCAGCGCGTGGCCGCGGCCTTCGCCGACAAGCTCGGGCAGTCCGGCGGACGCGGGGTCGCCGAGGGCTACTACAGCCAGGCCACCGCCGACATCGAGGCCACGCTGCGCGCCGTGCTGGGCATCGATGCCAGCCGCTCGCGCCGCGACCGCGTGGCCGCCGCCATCGGCACCGCGGTCATCGGCGAGGTGCGACCCGAGCCGCATGTCGACGCGCTGTTCGTGGCCGGCTTCAACGCGCTGTCGCTGCGGCAGGTGCGTCCCTTCCAGCGCCAGTTCAACGCCCTGAACATCCCTACCTACATCACCAGCGAGGGTGTGCCCGGCGACCGTACCGGCGTGCGCGACCTGGACGGCGCGCGCCTGGTGGAGATGCCCTGGATCACCGACACCACGGGCACGGCCAGCGACGTGCGGCTGTCCACCGAGGGCTCCTGGAGCCAGCTCGGCGACCTGCGCCAGTCGCGCCTGTTCGCGTTCGGCTACGACGCCGCCATGCTGGCCGCGGCCATGCGACGCGGCTTCATCAACTGGCCCTTGGAGGGCCTCACCGGACGCATGACGCTGGCGCCGGACGGCCGCATCGAGCGCCAGCTCAACTGGGCGCTGATCCGCGACGGGCAGATCCAGCCCTCCGATCCGCTGACGAACTGACGGTGGCGAGGGGCAGCGCGCCGCCCGACCGCCAGGCGATCGGCCGCGCAGCCGAGGACGCCGCCGCCCGTTTCCTCGAGGCGCATTCGCTCACCATCCTGGCGCGCAACTACCGCTGCCGCACGGGCGAGATCGACATCGTCGCGCGCGACGCCGGCGGCGTCATCGTCATCGCGGAGGTGCGCCTGCGCGCCGATGCGCGCTATGGCGGCGGCGCGGCCAGCGTGGACTTCGCCAAGCAGCGGCGCATCCAGCGCGCCACGCACCACCTGCTCTCGCGCCAGCCGGCGCTGGGCCGGCATCCGCTGCGCTTCGACGTGCTGGACCTCGCCCCGGAGGGCGAGTCAGGCTACCGCATCCGCTGGATCCGCCACGCCTTCGAGGCCACGGCGCGCTGAGCGCCGCCCAGGCCTACTTGACGACCTTCAGGGTGGGGCGACCGCCCCTGCGCGGCGGGCGCGGCGCATCGCCGCCCGCAGGCTTCTCCTCACCGCCACCTGGCGTGGTGTCCTCCGGCGGCGGCGAGGGCGGCTCCTCGGTGAATACCATGCCCTGTCCCGTCTCGCGCGCGTAGATGCCCAGCACCGCGTCGCAGGGCACGCGGATGCGGTGGCTGACGCCGGAGAAACGCGCGTTGAATTCGACGGTGTCGGCACCGATCGAGAAGTTCTGGGTCGCCGCGGCCGAGATGTTCAGCACGATGCGCCCTTCCTTGACGAACTGGCGCGGCACCTCGACGCCCTCCACCGTTGCGTCCACGATCAGGTGCGGCGTCCAGCCGCAGTCCACGATCCAGTCCAGCATGGCTCGCAACAGGTAGGGTCGTCGCGAGAGCTCAGGCAACTCGCATCTCCCGTTCCTGGGGCGAGAGGCTCATGCGGAAGGCCGGCCGCGAGAACAGCAGGTTGGTGTACTTCAGCAGCGGCGTCAGGTCGCGCGGCACGTCGATGCGGTAGCGCGGCAGGCGCCACAGGATGGGTGCCACGGTCACGTCCACCAGTGACAGCTCGTCGCTCATGAAGTAGGGCTTGGCGCGCACGAAGTCGGTGTACTGGATCACCAGCTCGCGCAGCTCGGTGCGGGCCTTCTCGGCCTCGGCGCTGCCGGGCTGGGCCTTGTCCAGCCTGTTCGCAAGGCCGTACCAGTCGCGCTCGATGCGGTGCAGGGCGAGGCGGAACTGGGCCCGCGACACCGGATCCACCGGCATCAGCGGCGGGTGCGGAAAGCGCTCGTCCAGGTACTCGATGATGATGCGCGAGTCGTACAGCACGAGCTCGCGGTCGACCAGCGTGGGTAGCGTGTGGTCGGGGTTCAGATCGAGCAGGTCCTCCGGGAAACGCCCCGGGGTGACGTTGACGATCTCGACCTCGACGTCCTTTTCTGCCAGAACGATACGGGTCCGGTGGCTGGCAACCTCATCCGGAGCCGAGAACAACGTCATCACGGCGGGCGCGACCTCAGTGCACGTCCTTCCAGTATTCCTTCTTGAGCAGCCACGCGAGGAAAGTGAACACCAGCAGGAACAGCACCACCCAGATGCCGAGGTGGCGGCGCTGCGCCTGGGCGGGCTCGCCCACGTAGTCGAGGAAGTTCACCGTGTCGCGCACGAAGCCGTCGAACTGCTCGGGCGTCATGCTGCCAGGCGACAGGTATTCAAATCGCTCCACGGCCGGGCCGCCGTGGCTGCCACCCGCCCCGTCGTGCGAGGCTAACACCACCGACTTCACGCCCTCGAGGCTGGAGAGCACCGCCGGCATCGAGGCACCGTCGAGCACCAGGTTGTTGGTGCCGGTGACCTTGGTGGGATCGGCGTAGAAGCCCTTGAGGAACTGGAAGATCCAGTCCGTGCCGCGCGCGCGCGCCGTCAGCGACAGGTCGGGCGGCTGCTTGCCGAACCAGGCCTCCGCGTCGGCGGCCGGGAGGGCGCTCGTGACGTAGTCGGTCGCCTTGGCGCCGGCCGGCAGCAGCGTCTGCTCCAGCAGCTCGGCGGGGATCTTCAGGTCCTCCGCCAGGCGCGACCAGCGCAGGTACTTCAGCGAGTGGCAACCCAGGCAGTAGTTGACGAAGTTGGCCGCGCCACGCTGCAGGGAGGCCGTGTTGGTCACGTCGTTGCCAGCGCGCCAGGCCTGCCAGTTCACGCCCGTCTCGTGCCCGCTTTCCGAGGCCGAAGCCGCACCCGTGAAGGCCAGGGCGGCCAGCACCATCCATTTACGTACAGAACCCATGTGCATCGTCGAAGCCTTAATGCGAGGAGAAGGTCAGCCGCTCGGGCACACGCGCGGTGCTCTCACCGCGGGTATAGAACGGCATCAGCACGAAGAACGCGAAGTACAGCGTCGTGAAGATGCGCGCCAGCAGCACGTAGATGCCCTCGGCAGGCTTCAGGCCCAGGTAGCCCAGCACGACGAAAGAAATCGCGAACACCGCCAGTGCGATCCGCCACGTCACCGGGCGGTAGCGCCAGGACTTCACCGGCGAGCGGTCGAGCCACGGCAGCACCACCAGGCACAGCAGCGACAGCGCCATCAGCAGCGCGCCCATCTGCTGGTCGGGCACCGCGCGCAGGATCGCGTAGAACGGCGTGAAGTACCACACCGGCGCGATGTGCTCGGGCGTGGACAGCGGATTGGCCGGCTCGAAGTTCGGCGCCTCCAGGAACAGGCCGCCGAAGGTCGGCACGAAGAACACCACCACCGCGAAGGCGATCAGGAACACGCCCACGCCCACCAGGTCCTTGACCGTGTAGTACGGGTGGAACGGGATGCCGTCGAGCGGCCTGCCGTCCGGGCCCTTCCTCTCCTTGATCTCGATGCCGTCGGGGTTGTTCGAGCCATTGTGGCGCAGCGCCACCAGGTGCAGCACCACCAGCAGCAGCAGCACCAGCGGAATGGCCACCACGTGCAGCGAGAAGAAGCGGTTCAGCGTGGCGTCGGCGATGCCGTAGTCGCCGCGGATCCACTCCACCAGTCCCGGGCCGATGACCGGGATGGTGCCGAACAGGTTCACGATCACCTGCGCGCCCCAGAACGACATGTTGCCCCACGGCAGCACGTAGCCCATGAAGGCCTCGGCCATCAGCGCCAGGTAGATCAGCATGCCGAACAGCCACAGCAGCTCGCGCGGCGCCTTGTACGA
>QGUX01000040.1 GCA_003242275.1 Pseudomonadota bacterium
CGGGCCCCGGGAGGGGCTGCTCGCGAGCGGGCCGGGGGGGGATGGAAAACTGGGGAGGGGGGGGGGGGAGGGGGGGGCGCCGGCGCGGGGGGGTCCCCCCGCCGCTGCCGCCCCCGAGACGCGCGCGACCGAGGCCGCGGCCGAAGCCGCGCCGGCCGCGATGGAGGACCTGCCCGCAAGCCGGCCCACCCTGGAAGCGGTCGAGGACCTGCCGGCGGCGGAGGCGGCCATGGTGCCGGCCGCTTCCGGCGCGCAGCCTGATCCCGCCGCAGCATCGGCGCCCGCGACGCCCGCCGTGGCGGCGAACGCGGCCGCCGCCGATGCCGCCGGCCACGCTCCGGCCCGTGCCGACACGGCCCGCGGCCCGGCGCTGAAGGCGGCGCCGGCGCCGCAGGCCGCGACCGTCGAGGTCAATTCCATCCGCGTCGCCATCGAGAAGATCGACGAGCTGCTGAACGTGGTCGGCGAGGTGGTGATCACCCAGTCGATGCTGGCGCAGCTCGCCAAGGATTTCGAAGGCGCCAATGCCGACCGCCTGCGCGCCGGGCTGGCGCAGCTCGAGAGCAACGTGCGCGAGCTGCAGGAGAGCGTGATGCGCGTGCGCATGCTGCCGGTGGGTTCGGTGTTCAGCCGCTTCCCGCGGCTGGTGCGCGACCTGTCCTCGCGGCTGGGCAAGCAGATCCGCCTGCAGCTCTCCGGCGAGCAGACCGAACTGGACAAGACGGTGCTGGAGAAGATCGGCGACCCGCTGGTGCACCTGGTGCGCAACAGCGTCGACCACGGCATCGAGACGCCGGCCGAGCGCATTGCCGCGGGCAAGCAGCCCGAGGGCCTCATCCACCTCGACGCCTTCCACAAGGGCGGCACCATCAACATCGTGATCCGCGATGATGGCCGCGGCCTCGACCGCGAGAAGCTGCTGGCCAAGGCGCGCGCCCGCGGCCTGATCGATCCGGATGCGGTGCTCTCCGACGCCGAGGTGTACGAGCTGATCTTCCTGCCCGGCTTCTCCACCGCCGAGCAGACCACCGACCTGTCCGGCCGGGGCGTGGGCATGGACGTGGTCCGCCGCAACATCAAGGAGCTGGGCGGCAACGTGGAGCTGACCAGCGTGCGCGGGCGCGGCACCACCATCACCATCACGCTGCCGCTGACGCTGGCCATCGTCGATGGCCAGTCGGTGCGCGTGGGCAGCGAGACCTACATCGTGCCGCTGGTGGCCATCATCGAGTCGCTGCAGCTCAAGGAAGGCACGGCACGCATGGTGCACGGCCACGGCGAGGTGTTCCCGTTCCGCGGCGACTACCTGCCGGTGATCCGGCTGCACGAGGTGTTCGGCATCGAGCCGAAGAGCCGCAACCTGTCCGACGGCCTGATCATGGTGGTGGAGGGCGAGGGCGGCCGCGCCGGCCTGTTCATCGACGAGCTGCTGGGCCAGCAGCAGGTGGTGATCAAGTCGATGGAAACCCATTACGCCCGCATCCAGGGCGTGGGCGGCGCCACCATCCTCGGCGAGGGCTCGGTGGCGCTGATCCTGGACGTCCCGGGCCTGCTGCGGCTGGCGGCCACGCGGCCGGCGCAGCTCAGAACGGGGACATAGCACCCATGGACCGGGAGAAGAGTCGCGAACTCGCCCGGGTGCTGGGCGCGGCCAACGAGCAGATCGGCCTGGCACTGCTCGATTCGCAAAGTGCCGTGGAGCGGCTGGGCGCGAGCCTGGAGCGCCTGGCGGAGCTGCTGCAGCAGGATCTCTCCGGTCCCGACGCCGCGCGCCAGATCGCCGAGGTGCGCGCCGAGATGGCGCGCGCCATCACCGGGCTGCAGTTCTACGACCGCATGACCCAGCACCTGGAGCACGTGCGTGACTACCTCGCCGGCACGGTGGAACAGCTGGAAACCTCCTCCGGCACCTTCGAGATGCTCAACCGGCGCCTGGCCGACCGCCTGCTGTCGGACACGCACCGCATCTACCTGGGCCGCAACTTCGCCAAGGACTTCCTCGCGCACCGCCGCAAGCCCGGCAGCAACGAGCGCACCACCGGCGCGCAGGGCGACATCGACCTGTTCTGATGGCCTGCCCGGCCGCATCGCGGCTGCGGCTTGTCCTCATGGCGTCCCTGCCGCGCGCGATGGATACTCGGCGCAGGTTCCCCGCACCGGAAGCACGCCCATGAACGCATACCACTGCGCGACCCTCCTGCTGGCACTGCCCCTGGCAGCGGGCTGCGCCGGCCAGGTCGGCTTCGGCGAGGAGGGACGGGCCGACGACCAGTACATCCAGGAGCGGCGGCTGTGCATGACGCGTCCGCCGGCCGAGGTGGAGGCCTGCATGAAGCGGGTGGAACAGGACTACATCGCCCGCGAGGGCATGCGCCGGCGCGGCGAGGAAGGCGCGGCGGAGGGCGGGCCGGCCGGGAGCGAGGCGGCCGAGCAGCCTGCGCCGCAGTGATCCCTGGAGCCTACTTGCGCCAGAACGTGCGCGTGAACAGGATCAGGAAGGTGAACAGCTCGATGCGGCCGAGGAACATGGCCAGCGTGCAGATCCAGGTCTGCAGGTCGTTGAAGCCGGCATAGTTCGTCGCCGGTCCCACCTGTCCCAGTCCCGGGCCGGCATTGTTGACGCTGGCCAGCACCGCCGACAGCGCGGTGGCGAAGTCCAGCTTCGTGGCCAGCATCACGAAGGTCAGGATCACCACCGTCATGAAGTAGACGAACACGAACGCCAGCACCGAGTTGACCACGCGGTTCGACACCACCTGGCCGGCGATCTTCAGCGGGATCACCGCGTGCGGGTGCACCAGCGCGAAGGTCTCGCGGAACCACTGCTTGAGCATGATCAGCGCGCGGAACAGCTTGATGCCGCCGCCGGTGGAGCCGGTGCTGGGCAGCACGCTCGACATGAACAGCATCATGACCGGCACGAACAGCGGCCAGGCCGAATAGTCCTGGGTGACGAAGCCGGCCGTGGTGGCCAGCGACACCACGTTGAAGGCGGCGTGGCGCAGCGAGGTGGGGAAGTCCGGGTACACGGCCTCGGCGTGCACCATCAGCGCGGCCACCATCACGCCCGCGGCCAGGCCCAGCACCACCCAGCGCGCCTCCGGGTCGCGGCGGTAGGCGGACGGCTCCCGGCGGCGCAGCGCGAGGAAGTGCGTGGCGAAGTTCAGCGCCGCGATCACCATGAAGAAGATGAACAGCAGCTCGATCAGCGGCGAGTCGAAGTAGCCCACGCTGGCGTCGTGGGTGGAGAAGCCGCCCAGCGACAGCACGGAGAAGGCGTGGCAGACCGCGTCGAAGGCGCTCATGCCGGCGAGCCAGAAGGTCACGAAGCACACCGCCGTGATGCCCGCGTACACCAGCCACAGCGCCTTGGCGGTCTCGGTGATGCGCGGGGTGAGCTTGGCGTCCTTCACCGGCCCGGGCGCCTCGGCGCGGTACATCTGCATGCCGCCCACGCCCAGCAGCGGCAGCACGGCCACGGCCAGCACGATGATGCCCATGCCGCCCAGCCAGTGCAGCGCGTGCCGCCAGAGGTTCACCGAGCGGGGCAGCGCGTCCAGCCCGGTGATCACCGAGGAACCCGTGGTGGAAAGCCCGGACATCGCCTCGAAGTAGGCGTCGGTGACCGACATGCCGAGGATGAGGCGGAAGGGCTCGGCGGCGCTGGCCGTCAGCAGCAGCCATCCCAGGCTGACCAGCAGGTAGCCGTCGCGGGGTTTGAGTTCGGCGCGATGGCGGCGCGTGGCCAGCAGCAGCACGCCGCCCAGCACCAGCGTCGCCACGCCGCAGGCAGCAAAGGCCGCCAGCGCGTCCCGTTCCCCGTACAGCAGCGCGGTGGCCACCGGCAGCAGGTAGTAGGCCGAGAACAGCGCCAGCAGGGCGCCCAGCACATTGACGATCGCGAGGATCGAGCGCATGTCAGGCGGACTGGAACAACCGCTGCACGGCCTCGACCTGGCGCCGGTCGGCGAGGAACAGGATCACGTGGTCCTCGGGTTCGACCTGGGTGTCGTGGTGCGCGATCAGCACGCGCTCGCCGCGCACCAGCGCGATGATCGATGCGCCGTTGGGCATGGCGATCTGCCCGATGCGCCGTCCCACCACCCGCGAGCGGTCGGCGGCGCCGTGCACGATGATCTCCAGCGCCTCGGCCGAGCCCTGGCGCAGCGAGTGCACCTTGACCACGTCGCCCTTGCGCACGTGCGCCAGCAGCGAACCCATGGTCACGGTCTGCGGCGACACCACCACGTCGATGCTGCGGTTCTCCATCAGGTCGCCGTACGTGGGACGGTTGACCAGCGCCAGTACCTTGCGCGCGCCGAGGCGCTTGGCCAGCATGGCCGACAGCACGTTGGCCTCCTCGGAGTTGGTGACCGCGGCGAACACGTCGGTGTCGTCGATGTTCTCCTCGATCAGCAGCTCCTCGTCCTGGGCGTCGCCGTTGAGCACCACGGTGTTCTCGACGCGCTCGGCCACGCGGTAGGCGCGGTCGGTGTTGCGCTCGATCACCTTGACCTGCATGTCCTTCTCGAGGTGGCGCGCGAGGCGGAAGCCGACGTTGCCGCCGCCGGCGATGATCACCTTGCGCACCGGGCCTTCCGCGCGCGTCAGCTCGTGCATCATGCGCTGGATGTTGTCCCGCGCGGCGATGAAGAAGATCTCGTCGCCTTCCTCGACCATCGTGTCGCCGTCCGGCGGGATGAAGCGGCCCTTGCGGTAGATGGCGGCGATGCGCGCATCGGCATTGGGCATGTGGTCGCGCAGGGTGCGGAGCTGCTGGCCCACCAGCAGGCCGCCCTGGCGGGCCTGCATGCCCATCAGCCACGCCCGGCCGCCGGCGAAGTCGGCCACGTGCAGCGCGCCGGGATTCCGGATCAGCCGCTCGACGTAGTCGGTGACCAGCTGCTCGGGGCTGATCCAGGCGTCCACCGCCAGCATGCCCTCGGCGAACAGCCGCCCGTCGCTGGTGTACTCGGGGGCGCGGATGCGCGCGATCTTGGTGGGCGTGTGGTAGAGCGCGTGGGCGATCTCGCAGGCCACCATGTTGACCTCGTCGGAGGAGGTCAGCGCCACCAGCATGTCGGTGTCGGCGATGCCGGCGGCCTCGAGCACGGAAGGATAGGAGGCGTTGCCGGCCACGGTGCGCACGTCCAGGCGGGTGGACAGGTCGCGCAGCACGGCCTCGTTCGAGTCGACCACGGTGACCTCGTTGTCCGGCTCGCGGGCCAGGTGGTAGGCGGCCGAGCGGCCGACCTGGCCGGCGCCCAGGATGAGGACCTTCACCGCACCACCTCGAGGTTGGCCAGCGACAGCATCAGCCACTTGCTGCCCTGCTGCTCGAAGTTCACCTGCACGCGCGCATGCGGGCCGTGGCCCTCCAGGTTCAGCACCACGCCATCGCCGAAGCGGCCGTGGCGCACGCGCGCGCCGAGGCGGATGCCGGGCGCGGGGCTTTCCTCGGCGAGGGCGCCGGGCCGCGCCGCCGCGGGCGTGCGCCAGGGCTGGCCGATCACCGGCCGGGCATGCTGCACGCGCGGCCGCACCTCCTCGACCAGCCCGGCGGGAATC
This sequence comes from Pseudomonadota bacterium, assembly GCA_003242275.1. Next base: position 5,569 of record QGUX01000040.1, read on the forward strand.
TCGGAGATGAAGCGCGAGGGCGTGCCGAAGCTGTCCATGCCGTGCAGGCGGCGTTGCTCGGCGTAGGTGAGGTAGAGCTGGCGCATGGCGCGGGTGATGCCCACGTAGCACAGCCGCCGTTCCTCCTCGAGCCCGTCGAGGTCGTCGATGGAGCGCTGGTGGGGGAACAGGCCGTCCTCCATGCCCGCGAGGAACACCAGCGGGAACTCCAGTCCCTTGGCGGTGTGCAGCGTCATCATCTGGACCGCGTCCTCCCAGTCGGCCGCCTGGCCCTCGCCGGATTCGAGCGCGGCGTGCGCGAGGAAGGCCTCCAGCGGCGGCAGCTTCTCCTCGGGATTGTCCGGGCTCACTGCGTCGGCGTCGAAGCCGCGCGCGGCGCTGACCAGTTCCTCCAGGTTCTCGATGCGCGCCTCGCCTTGGTCCTGGCGGTCCTTGCGGTAATGCTCGATCAGGCCGGTGTTCTGGATCACGTGGTCGATCTGCTCGTGCAGCGGCAGGCCGCGCGTGTCGGCGTCGAGCTGGTCGACGAGCTTGAGGAAGCCGAGCAGGGCATTGGCGCCGCGGGCGCCCAGCTCGGCCAGCCCGCCACCGCTGCCCGGCGTGCCCGACAGCAGCGTGGCCGCCGCCTGCCACATCGAGCCGCCGGCGTGGCGCGCCGCGGCCCGCAATGCATCCAGCGTCTTCGCGCCGATGCCGCGCGCCGGCAGGTTCACCACGCGCTCGAACGAGGCGTCGTCGTGGCGGTTGGAGACCAGCCGCAGGTACGCCAGCGCGTCCTTGATCTCGGCGCGCTCGTAGAAACGCAGGCCGCCGTAGACGCGATAGGGAATGCGCGCGGTGAGGAAGGCTTCCTCGAAGGCGCGCGACTGCGCGTTCGAGCGGTACAGGATGGCGACCTCGCGCCGCTGGCCGCCCTGGCGCACCCACTCCTGGATGCGCTGCACGATGAAGTCGGCCTCGTCGCGCTCGTTGAAGGCGGCATAGAGGCGGATGCGTTCGCCGCCGCCCACGTCGGTCCACAGGTTCTTGCCCAGCCGGCCGGAGTTGTGGGCGATCAGCGCGTTGGCGGCATCGAGGATGGTGCCGGTGGAGCGGTAGTTGCGCTCCAGGCGGAACATCTGCGCGTTGGGGTAGTCGCGCGTGAACTGGCGCAGGTTCTCCACCCGCGCGCCGCGCCAGCGGTAGATGGACTGGTCGTCGTCGCCCACCACGAAGGGCGCGCCGTCGGGACCGGCGATCAGCCGCGTCCAGGCGTACTGGATGGCGTTGGTGTCCTGGAACTCGTCCACCAGCACGTGCGTGAAGCGCATGCGGTAGTGGTTCAGCAGCGAGGGCGTGTCGCGCAGCAGCTCGTAGGCGCGCAGCAGCAGCTCGGCGAAGTCCACCACGCCGCTGGTGCGGCAGGTGTCCTCGTACACCTGGTACAGCCGTGCCATCATCTGCTGCATGGGGTCGTGGCCCGGCTTCACCTGCGAGGGACGGATGCCCTCGTCCTTGAGCTTGTTGATGTAGTACTGCACCTCGCGTGGCACGTAGCGTGCCTCGTCGAGTTCCTGGCCCCGGATCACCTTCCTGACCAGCCGCTGCTGGTCCTCGGAGTCGAGGATCTGGAACCCCGGCGGCAGTCCCGCGAGCTGGTGATGCAGGCGCAGCAGGCGGTGCGCGATGCCGTGGAAGGTGCCCACCCACATGCCGTTGCCGGGCAGGCCGAGCAGGTTCTCGATGCGATGGCGCATCTCGGCCGCGGCCTTGTTGGTGAAAGTGACGGCGAGGATGTTGTACGGCGCGGCGCCCAGCGCGGCGATGGCCCAGGCGATGCGGTGCGTGAGCACCCGCGTCTTGCCGCTGCCCGCTCCCGCCAGCACCAGCGTGGCGGCGGCCGGTGCGGTCACCGCTGCGCGCTGCTCGTCGTTCAGCGGGTTGAGGATGGGAGAGAGGTCCATGAGGGACCCCGATTCTATCAGCGCGAGCGGGCCATCGATCCCTCGGCGAAGTTGAACAGCTCCACTGCGAGCACGAGGATCACCGGCCCGACGATGAAGCCCATCAGCCCGAAGGCGCCGACGCCGCCGATCACGCCGAGGAACACCAGCAGCGTGGGCACGGGCGTGTAGCGGGAAATGATGACCGGGCGGATGAAATTGTCGGAGGTCGACACGATGCCGCCCCAGACCAGCATGAAGACGGCCCAGCCGAACTTGCCCATGGCGGCGAGGTACAGCACGGCCGGCGCCCAGACCAGCGCGGCGCCGCCGAAGGGCAGCAGGCCGCACACCGCCGCCAGCACGCCGAACACCACGAAGCCCGGCAGGCCGGCGATGGCGAAGCCGATGCCCACCAGCGTGCCCTGCACCAGGGCCGTCAGGCCACAGCCGTAGACCACGGCGCGCAGCACCTTGCCCAGGCGCGACAGCAGCGCGTAGCGGCGGCGCCTCTCCAGCGGGATCAGCGTCACCGCGCGCGCGAACCAGCTTGCGCCGTCGCGCAGCATGAAGAACAGGATGAACAGCATCACGAAGAAGCGCAGCAGCGCGCCGGCGGTGCCCAGCACCACGGCCCCGCTGGACTTCGCGATCACGCCCATGGAATCGCGCACCCCCTGGCGCAGGTGCTGCTGCAGGTCGGCCAGGCGCAGGTCGAAGCGCTCGGCCACCCAGGCCACCGCGCCGGCGATGCGTGGATGTGCTTCAGGGTCGATCCAGCGGGCCGCGTCGAACAGGCTGTTGCCGCCCTCCACCGAAGCGGTCAGCGAGGCCACCTGCTGGGCGAAGGCCAGCGCCAGCAGCGACAGCGGCACGAAGATGGCGATGGGCGTCAGCGCGGTGAGGATGCCGGCCGCGGCGGACGGGCGGTTGCCCAGCTTGCGGGTGAGCCGCCGCTGCAGCGGATGCATCAGGAAGGCCAGCACCATCGACCAGGCGATGGGCGAGACCAGCCGCCTCAGGATCAGCCACACCGCCAGCAGCACGGCCAGGATCACCGCGGCCGCCAGCCAGCGCTGCAGCATCGAGTTGCTCACCGGCCCGCTCATGCGCTTGCTCCCTTCATGGGGGTCCGTCACCACTTGTTGCGCAGGGCGCGCAGCGCCACGAACACCTCGCGCGGCGAGGGCTCCTCCGGCAGGTCGGGGAAGTGCTCGCGCAGCCCCGCGATGATCTCGGCGTTGCCGAGGCGGAAGAAGGTGTTGATGCGCTTCTCCTCCGCCAGCGTGGTCAGCGGCAGCGCCAGCGGATCGGTGGCCGCATGGCGCTCGCGCAACGCCTGCGCCTCGGCATTGCCCGGCTCGCGCGACAGGGTGAAGCCGAGGTTGTTCAGCAGGTAGTCGTGGCCGGGATACACGCGCGTGGCCTCCGGCAGCCGCGCCAGCCGGGTGGCGAAGGTCTCGTACAGCGCCACCGGGTCGCCGCCGTTGTGGCAGTTGCCCGCGCCGGCATTGAACAGCGTGTCGCCGCAGAACAGCGCCGGCGCGGCGGCGTGCGCGAACAGGCACATGTGCGACATGGTGTGGCCGGGCGTGTCCAGGCACTCCAGTTCGATGCTGCGCCCCACGCGGATGGCATCGCCGTCGGCAAGCCCCACGTCCACGCCGCCGGGAATCAGCGCCGCGGCGCCGGCGTGCGCGAGGATCTTCGCACCGGTGGCCTCGCGGATCGCGGCGTTGCCGCCCACGTGGTCGTGGTGGTGGTGGGTGTTGAGCACCTGGCGGATGGTCCAGCCCTGCCGCCGCGCGGTGTCGAGCACGAGGTCCGCGTCCCAGGGATCGATGGCCAGTGCCTCGCCGGTTTCGGTGCACACGACGAGGTAGTGGTAGTTGCGGAGCCGGGTGCCCGGCCAGAGGCGCTCGACGTGCACGCCCGGATCCTATTTCGAGGCGGGCTGCGGCCGGGCCGCGCCCGGCGCCGCGGCGCGCTGCTGCCGCGTGCGCTCCAGGCCCACGAGGTAGGTGACGAGCTGCTTCATCTCGTCGAGCGTGCCGACGGCGCTGCTCTCGATGCGGTAGCGGCCCGCCACCACGAAGGTGGGCGTGCCGCCCACGGCCCAGGCCTTGACCAGCTCGTCGGCGTGCGCCTGCGCCTTCTGGCCCTCGGCCGAGCGGGCCTTCTTCAGGAATTCGGCCTCGGTGACGCCGCCCCCTTTGGCATAGAAGCGGGCGAGATCCTCAAGTGTCGGCGGCGTGCGCCGCGCCTGGCCGGTGGCGGGATCGAACACCGGCACCTCGGCGGTTTCCCAGATGCCGGTGAACATGCGCTTGTGGTTGCGTTCGGCGATGCCGAGCAGCTGGGCCGTCACGTGGCCGAGCTGGAAGGTCTTCCACCCCGAATTGAAGCCGGCATGCACGTAGGCCATGGCGGCGTCGGCGGGCAGCGCGGATTCGATTTCCTTGACCAGCTCCTGCGCCTGGTAGCAGTGGATGCACAGGTAGGAGAACACCTCGGCCACCTCGATCCTGCCGGCCGGCACGGTGCCGCTGGCCTGAGGCGCGGGCACGACGTGGTAGTGCGTGCCTTCCTGGAAACGAAGCTGCGCCAGCAGCGGCGTGGGCAGCAGCAGGACCACCGCCAGCAGCAGGCGGGACAACTTGCGCTCGCTCATCCTTCGACCCTCCCGTCGGTCACATCCAGCGCAGCGGCAGGTAGTGGTCCACCAGCAGCGCCAGGAACAGCCACATCAGGTACTTTACCGAGAAGCGGAACACCTGCATCGGCAGCTCGCGCCGGTCCGAGCGCTTCAGCCGCACCGCATGGGCCAGGAACAACGCGTTCAGCGCCAGCGACACCACCAGGTAGATCAGCCCGCTCATGCCGGTGAGCCAGGGCAGCAGCGTCACCAGCACCAGGATGATGGTGTAGAGCAGCACGTGCAGGCGGGTGAATTCCACCCCGTGCGTCACCGGCAGCATGGGGATGTCGACCTTGGCGTAGTCCTCGCGCCGTGCGATGGCCAGCGCCCAGAAATGCGGCGGCGTCCAGGCGAAGATGATGAGGAACAGCAGCAGCGCGTGCGGGTCGACGCTGTTGGTGATGGCGGCCCAGCCCAGCACCGGCGGCGCGGCGCCGGCGGCGCCGCCGATGACGATGTTCTGCGGCGTGGCGCGCTTGAGCCACAGCGTGTAGATCAGCGCGTAGCCGATCAGCGAGGCGAAGGTCAGCACCGCGGTCAGCGGGTTGACCAGCAGCCACAGCACCAGCATCGACACGATGCCGATCACGATGGCGAAGGTGAGCGCCTGCCGCTCGGTGAGGTTGCCGGTGGGCAGGGGACGGGTGCGGGTGCGCGCCATGCGGGCGTCGATGCGCGCGTCCAGCAGCTGGTTCAGCGTCGCGGCGCTGGCGGCCGCCAGCGCGATGCCCAGGTTGCCGAAGAACAGCAGGTCCAGGGGCGGCAGGGTGGGCGTGGCCAGCAGCGAGCCGACGATGGCCGTCAGCACGATCAGCGCCACCACCCGCGGCTTGGTCAGCGCCAGGTACGAGCGCCAGCGCGAGGTGGCGGGAGCCGTGAGGATGTCGTGGGAGGTCGCCAATGGGATGCCCGGGACGATGCCTGGCGGCCCGTGGCCGCGCCGGAGCGGGCGATCTTACCAGATGGCCCCCGGGCTCCAGGCCGGTGGGCCGGCGGCGGCAACCCCCGGATTTCCGGGGTGATGGACGGCGACGCCCTGCCCCGGCGCGGGGGCCGCCGGGGGGCCGTGCCGGGGTGTGCGGGCACAGCACCACAGCTCCACCCGGCGGATCCCGGCGGCCTGCAGCGCCGCCATCGCGGCCAGCGCCGTGCTGCCCGTGGTGAGCACGTCGTCGAGCAGGGCGATGTGGCGCGGCGGATCGGCCAGCATCGGCGCGACGAAGGCACCGGCCAGGTTGCGGGTTCGGGCATGGGCGGCCAGCGTGCTCTGGGCCGTGCCCGCCCGCACCCGCCGGAGCAGGTCGGTGCGCACCGGCAGGGGGCCGCCGCCGGCGGTGCGCAGGCGCCGGGCGGCATGGCGGGCGATCAGCAGCGTCTGGCAGAAGCCCCGCTCGCGCAGCCGCGAGACATGCAGCGGCATGGGCACCACGCACTCGGGCAGGGGCCGGCCGGACCCCGTGAGCGCCCGCGCCAGCAGCATCCCCAGCACGCGCGCGGCGGCGATGTCGTGCTGGAACTTCAGCCGCAGGATCATCTGGTCCACCGGGTCCTCGTAGCGGAACAGGCAGAAGGCGGACTCGAAGGGTGGCGGCTCGGGCTCCGCGCGCGGGCAGGCGGCCTCGCAGTGGGGACACAGGTCGAGGCCCCAGGGCTCGTCCACCTGCTGCCCCTCGCCGCCGCAGAGCAGGCAGACCGGCGGGGCGATCAGTCGGCCGAGCCAGGGCGGTAGGCGCAGTGGCATGGGGCGAGCATCGGTGCCGGCGCGCGGCCGCGGGGAGGGCATATCGGGTGGAAACGCCCGCGAACAGGTGGAACGTCCAACCTCGGGCAAATTGTCAACTTGCGCCGTGACCTGCAGTTGACAGTCCGTGTGCGCCCCCCGACCATGCCGCGCATGAGCGCACCTGCCGAACATCTTCCCGCCAGCCCCGCCGCCCGTCCCGCCACCGAACGCCATGACTGGCGCATCGAGGAGGTGGAGGCGCTGTTCGACCTGCCCTTCATGGACCTCCTGTTCCGGGCCCAGCAGGTGCATCGCGCGCACCATGCGCCGAACCGGGTGCAGATGAGCACGCTGCTGTCGATCAAGACCGGCGGCTGCCCAGAGGACTGTGCCTACTGCCCGCAGAGCGTGCATTACGACACCGGCGTGGCCCGCGAGGAGCTCATGCCGGTGGAGGCCGTGGTGGAGGCCGCGCGGCGCGCGCAGGCCGCCGGCGCCACCCGCTTCTGCATGGGCGCGGCCTTCCGCTCGCCCAGGAAGAAGGACATCGAGCGCATCGCCACCATCATCCGCGAGGTGCGCGCGCTGGGCATCGAGACCTGCGCCACGCTGGGCATGCTCACGCCTGAGCAGGCCGCGGAGCTGAAGGACGCGGGCCTCGACTACTACAACCACAATGTCGACACCTCCGAGGAGTACTACTCGCGCATCATCTCCACCCGCACCTACCAGCACCGGCTCGACACGCTGGCGGCGGTTCGCGAGGCGGGACTGAAGGTGTGCAGCGGCGGCATCGTCGGCATGGGCGAGACGCGGCGCGACCGCGCGGCCATGCTGGCCACGCTGGCCAACCTGCCCGAGCACCCGAACAGCGTGCCCATCAACCAGCTCGTGCAGGTGAAGGGCACGCCGCTGGCGGACGGTCCGCAGGCTGATACCGGCGTGGACGGCTTCGAGTTCGTGCGCACCATCGCGGTGGCGCGCATCCTGATGCCCAAGGCGCAGGTGCGCCTGTCGGCCGGGCGCGAGTCGATGAGCGACGAGCTGCAGGCGCTGGCCTTCCTGGCCGGCGCGAACTCCATCTTCTACGGCGAGAAGCTGCTCACCACCGGCAATCCGGACGTGGAGCGCGATCGCGCGCTGCTCGCGCGGCTGGGCATGGAGGCCGAGACCCAGGAGCAGACCGACGCGCGCGGCTGCTGCTGAAGCGACAACGCGCCGGAGGGCGCCCTGATGAAACGCGGTGCGACGTCGGTCGCCCAGGCGCTGCAGAAGCTCGCCGCGCGCGGCGAACTGCGCCTGCGCCGCTGCGTGGAGGCGCTGGAGGGCGCGGCAGCGGCCGCGCCCGTGGTCGGCGGGCAGCGGCTGCTGAACTTCTGCAGCAACGACTACCTGGGCCTTGCCGGCGATGCGCGCGTCGCGGAGGCGATGGCGCGGGCCGCGCGCCGCTGGGGCGCGGGATCGGGCGCCGCCCACCTGGTCAGCGGGCACAGCCAGGAACACCATGCACTGGAGGAGGAGCTGGCGGAGTTCACCGGCCGCGAACGCGCGCTGCTGTTCTCCACCGGTTACATGGCCAATGCCGGCGTGATCGGCGCCTTCGCCGGGCGTGGCGAAGTGGTGCTCGGGGACCGGCTCAACCATGCCTCGCTGATCGACGGCGCGCTGCAGTGTGGCGCGCGGCTGCTGCGCTATCGCCATGCCGACGCGGAGCATGCGGCCGCCATCGCCGCGGAGCACGGCACGAAGCTGGCGCTGGTGGTCACCGACGGCGTGTTCAGCATGGATGGCGACGTGGCGCCGCTGGCGGGACTGGCGGAAGTGGCACGGCGGCACTCGGCCTGGCTGATGGTCGACGACGCGCACGGCCTCGGCGTGCTCGGCGCGCGGGGACGCGGTTCGCTGGAGCAGGCCGGGCTCGATGCCGCGCAGGTGCCGCTGCTGGTGGGCACGCTGGGCAAGGCCTTCGGCAGCTTCGGTGCCTTCGTGGCCGGTGATCGCGACGTGGTCGAGTACGTGATGCAGCGGGCGCGCAGCTACCTGTTCACCACGGCGCTGCCGCCGGCGGTGGCCGCGGCCACGCGTGCGTCGCTGCGCATCGCGCGCGAGGAAGGCTGGCGGCGGACCGAGGTGGCGGCGCGCGTGGCGCAGTTCCGCGCCGGCGCCGCGCAGCTCGGCCTTGCGCTGATGGAATCGGCCACGCCCATCCAGCCCGTGCCCGTGTCCGGCGCGGCGGCCTGCATGGACGCCAGCGAGGCGCTGCGGAAGAAGGGATTCTGGGTCAGCGGCATCCGCCATCCCACCGTGCCAAGGGGTGCCGAACGGCTGCGCGTCACGCTGTCCGCGGCGCACACGCCGGCGCAGGTGGATGCGCTGCTGGCGGCATTGTCGGAAGTGCTGCGCATGCCTGCATGCGACACGCAGGGCGGTGCCGCATGAACCGCCCACCGCTGCACGTGGATGCGGCGCCGTCCACTGGCAATGTCGCGGACGGCGCGATGCCGCTGGTGCTGCTGCATGGCTGGGGCATGAACCTGCGTGCGTTCGATCCGCTGCGCGCGGCGTTGCCGGAAGTGGAAACCCGGGCCATCGACCTGCCGGGCCATGGCAGGAGCCCCTGGTGGCCCGGCGCCGCATCGTTCCAGGAGTTGTGCGAGGCGGTGCTGGCAGCCCTGCCGCCGCGCTGCCACCTGCTCGGCTGGTCGCTGGGCGGCAAGGTGGCGCTGGCGCTGGCGGCGCGGCATCCCGCGCGCATCGCGAGGCTGGTGCTGCTCGCGGCGACGCCGAAGTTCGCGCAGGCGCCCGACTGGCCGCATGGCATGCCGGAGCCGTCCATGCGTGCCTTCCGCGCGGTGCTGGAGCAGGACTGGCGGCAGACGCTGGAGGATTTCATCTGGCTGCAGGTGCGCGGCACGCGCGAGGCCGACGAGGTGGCGCAGGCGCTGTCCGCCGCGCTGCTGGCGCACGGCGAGCCGCGGCGCGAGGCCCTGCTGGCCGGCATGGCCCTGCTCGAGCAGGTGGACCTGCGCCCGCTGGTGCCGCAGGTCGTGCAGCCCGCGCTGGTCATCGCCGGGCGGAACGATCGCGTGACGGCGCCGGATGCGGCCGGCTGGCTGGCCGCGAACCTGCCGCGCGCGCGGCTCCACGTGGTGCCCCGCGCCGGCCACGCGCCGCATCTCTCGCATGCGCTGGAACTGGCGGAGCTGCTGCGGCCGTTCGTCACCGCGCCGGCGGAGGAAGCACCCGCGTGAGCGCGCACCTGGATCCGCGCGAGGTGGCCGCCAGCTTCGGCGCCGCGAGCCGCCGCTACGACGAGGCAGCGGCGCTGCAGGCCGAAGTGCGCGCGGAGCTGCTGTCGCGCCTCGACCTGCTCGGGAAAGCGCCGCGCGCCGTGCTCGACCTCGGCGCCGGCACCGGACTTGCCGCCGCGGCGATGAAGCGCCGCTGGTCGCGCGCCGCCGTCACCGCGGTGGACATTGCCGCGCCCATGCTCGAGGTGGCGCGCCGCCGCAGCCGCTTCTGGCGTCCCATCCGCTGCATCCAGGCCGACGCGCGCGAGCTGCCCTTCGAGGACGCGAGCTTCGACCTGGTGTTCAGCAACCTGATGCTGCAGTGGATCCACCCCCCGGACGAGGCGCTGGCCGAAGTGCGCCGCGTGCTGCGTCCGGACGGCCTGCTGCTGCTCTCCAGCTTCGGCCCGGAGACGCTGCAGGAGCTGCGCGCCGCGTGGCTTGCCGCCGACGACGGCGTGCACGTGATCGACTTCGTCGACATCCACGACCTGGGCAGCGCCCTGCAGCGCGCCGGCTTCGAGGAACCCGTGCTCGACACCGACCGGCACGTCCGTCACTACGCCGACGCCCGCGCGCTGATGCACGAGCTCAAGGCCATGGGCGCGCACAACGTGGATGCCCGCCGCGCCCGCGGCCTGACCGGCCGGGCCGCCTTCAGCCGCATGCTCGCCGCCTACGAGCAGCTGCGCACGCCCCGCGGGCTGCCGGCGACGTGGCAGGTGGTTTACGCCACGGCCTGGGGATCGGACCGGCCGCCGCCGGGCGCGGCCGCCGCCCCGGACGGCGAGATCCGCGTGGGCCTGGACAACCTGCGCGCCAGCCTGGCGCGCCGCCGCCGATGACCCCGGCCGAGCTCCACCCGGCGCTGCGCCAGAGCCTGTTCGTCGCCGGCACGGACACCGGCGTGGGCAAGACCTGGGTGGCCACGCGGCTGATCGCGGCGCTGGCCGCGGCCGGCCATCGCGTCGCCGCCATGAAGCCGGTGGCGGCCGGCGCGGAGATGACCTCGCACGGCCTGCGCAATGACGATGCGCTGGAGCTGATGGGGGCGGCCAATGTCCGCCTCCCGTACGAACTGGTGAACCCGGTCTGCCTGGCACGTGCCACGGCGCCGCACCTGGCCGCCGAGGAGACCGGAACCCGCATCGATCCCGACATGATCGCGGCCGCTTTCGCCCAGATCCGGCAGCGATCGGAGCTGGTCATCGTCGAAGGCGCCGGCGGCTGGCTGGCACCCATCGGCCCGGCGGCAGCCGACGGGGAGACCGGGCCCACCATGGAGGACGTGGCCCGGCGCCTCGGCCTGCCGGTGCTGCTGGTGGTGGGCATCCGCCTGGGCGCGATCAGCCACGCCCTGCTGACGGCCGCGGCCATCCGCCGCGCCGGCCTGCCGCTGGCCGGCTGGGTGGCCAACCCGGTCGATCCCGGCTTTGCAGATACTGCCCTCTACGTAGATTCCCTGAGGCGGCGCATGCCGTGTGCACTGCTGTGGACCGCGCCGCAGGTTATACTGCCGGGTCAATGATGGCGGGGGCCAGAGAGCCGCCTGTCCAACCAGGATTCAAGACGTCTAGCAAAGGGAAATCGAGGCTTGGGA
>QGUX01000282.1 GCA_003242275.1 Pseudomonadota bacterium
CGGCGCGCAGCAGCGCGATCAGCGTGGTGGGCGTGGCGGGGATCACCTTCTCGCTGACGCCGTGCTCGATCAGCGAGGGATCCTGCTGCAGCGCTGCGCTGAAGAAGGCCTCGCCGGGCAGGAACATCACCACGAACTCGGGCGTGGGCTCGAAGCTGGCCCAGTAGGCCTTGCGGCCCAGCGCCGTCATGTGGCCCTTCACCTGCTGCGCGTGGCGCGCGAGCAGCGCGTCACGGGTGGCGTCGTCGTCGGCGTCGGCGGCCTCGAGGTAGGCCGACAGCGGCACCTTGGCGTCGACCACGATCTGCTTGTTGCCCGGCAGGCGCACGATCAAGTCCGGCCGCAGCGTGCCTTCCTCGGTGCTCTCGCTGCGCTGCTCGACGAAGTCGCAGTGGCCCAGCATGCCGGCCATCTCCACCACGCGGCGCAGCTGGATCTCGCCCCAGCGCCCGCGCGCGGAGGGTTGGCGCAGTGCCTTGATGAGGCCGGCGGTCTCGCTGCGCAGCTGCGGGATGTGCTCCTGCACCAGCCCGCGCACCTGCTCGGTCAGCGCCGAGTAGGCCTTCTGCCGCTCCATCTCGATCTCGCCCAGCTTGCCGTCCACGCGCTGCAGCGACTCGCGCAGCGGCTGCACCAGCGCCTCCACCGCCTTGCTGCGCGCCTCCAGGTCGCCCTTGGCCATCTCCTGGAACTTCTCCAGCGAGCTCTTCGCCAGCTTCAGGAAGCTGTCGCTGTTGGCCTGCAGCGCCTCGGCCGACAGCGCGCGGAAGGCGTTCAGCAGCGCGGCCTTCTGCTCCTCGCGCTCGCGCAGGCTCTGCTCGGCGGCCTTGCGCTGCTCCTCGATCTTGCCGGCCAGCTCCTTGAGCTGGGCGAGGCGCTGCTCGCCCTCGGTGCGCGCCTCGCGCAGCTCGCGCTCGAGCTGTGGCACGCGCTGCGCCAGGGTCTCGGCGGTGCAGCGCAGTTCCGACTGCTCCTGCACCTCGCGCCGCAGCGTGGCGATCTCGTTCTCCTGCCGCCCGAGCTGCACCCGCGCCTCGGCCAGCAGCCGGCGGGTGGCCGCGCCCGCCGCCCAGGCCAGCAGCGCACCGACCGCCAGGCCGGCCAGGAAAATGAGAATGGATTCGATCATCGTGAGGCTCCCGGGTGGGTCCGAAGGCGGGCGCGGGGGCACGATGATGTCCCATTGAATCGCCGCCGCCAAACCTCCATATCGGCCGCCGGCGGGCGGCTCCTGCCGCCACGGGGATGATAGATATCATCTATCAAAAGGATAAAAAATTCCGACAGCACAAATGGTCGACAACGACTAAGCTGCGCACTCAACTGATCCAGCGATCACGTTTCGTTCGTTCAACCGAAGAGGACCTTCAAATGTCTCTGATCAACACCAAGGTAAAGCCCTTCAAGGCCCAGGCCTTCCACAACGGCAAGTTCATCACCGTCACCGAGGCCGACCTCAAGGGCAAGTGGTCCGCGGTGGTCTTCTACCCGGCCGACTTCACCTTCGTGTGTCCCACGGAGCTGGGCGACCTGGCCGACCTGTACGGCGAGTTCCAGAAGATCGGCGTGGAGATCTACAGCGTGTCCACCGACACGCACTTCACCCATAAGGCGTGGCACGACGCGTCCGAGACGATCAAGAAGATCAAGTATCCGATGGTCGCCGACCCGACCGGCACCATCTCGCGCAACTTCGGCGTGTACATCGAGGAAGAGGGCCTGGCACTGCGCGGCACCTTCCTGATCAACCCCGAGGGCGAGATCAAGGTGTGCGAGATCCACGACCTGGGCATCGGCCGCGACGCGAAGGAGCTGCTGCGCAAGGCGCAGGCCGCGCAGTACGTGGCCACGCACCCGGGCGAGGTGTGCCCGGCCAAGTGGCAGCCCGGCGCCGAGACGCTGAAGCCCTCGCTGAGCCTGGTCGGCAAGATCTGACGCGACGCGAGGAGACCCGACGAAGTCTTTCAAAGGAGCGATGTCATGCTTGATGCAGAGATGAAGTCCCAGCTCGGTGCCTATCTGGAGCGCCTCGTCGACCCGGTGGAAATCACCGCCTTCGTCGACGGGACGGCCGAGTCGCGGAACATGCTCTCGCTGCTGGCGGACATCACTTCGCTGACTCCGAAGGTCACCGTGAAGGAAAGCCGCGACGGGGGCGGGCGCACGCCCGCCTTCTCGCTGGCCAGGGCCGGCGAGTCCGCGCGCGTGACGTTCGCCGGCCTGCCCATGGGCCACGAGTTCACCTCGCTGGTGCTGGCGCTGCTGCAGGTCAGCGGCTACCCGCCCAAGGTCGACCAGGCCGTGATCGACCAGGTGAAGGCGCTGCAGGGCGAACTCGAATTCGTCACCTACATTTCACTGAGCTGCCAGAACTGCCCCGACGTGGTCCAGGCGCTCAACCTGATGGCCGTGCTCAACCCGCGCATCCGCCACACCATGGTGGACGGCGCGCTGTTCGAGCAGGAAGTGGCCTCGCTCAACATCCGCTCGGTGCCCACCGTGTACCTGAACGGCGAGCACTTCGCCCAGGGCCGCATGGAGATCGAGGAAATCCTGGCGAAGCTCGACAAGGGCGTCGCGAAGCGCATCGCGGCGCAGATGGCGGCCGAGAAGCCCTACGACATGCTGATCGTCGGCGGCGGCCCGGCGGGCTCGGCGGCGGCGATCTACGCCGCGCGCAAGGGCATCCGCGTGGCCATGGCGGCCGAACGCCTCGGCGGCCAGCTGCTCGACACGCTGGGCATCGAGAACCTGATTTCCATCCCGCACACCGAGGGCCCGGAGCTCTCGCGCGAGCTGGAGCGCAACGTGCGCGCCAACGGCGTGCAGGTGTTCGCGCTGCAGCGCGCCGCGGAGCTGATCCCGGGCGGGATCCACAAGGTGCGCTTCGAGAACAGCGCCACGCTGTCGGCCCGCTCGGTGGTGATCGCCACGGGCGCGCGCTGGCGCGAGCTGGGCGTGCCGGGCGAGAAGGAGTACCGCAACAAGGGCGTGGCCTACTGCCCGCACTGCGACGGCCCGCTGTTCAAGGGCAAGGACGTGGCGGTGATCGGCGGCGGCAACTCCGGCGTGGAGGCGGCCATCGACCTGGCCGGCATCACGCGCCACGTCACGCTGATCGAGTTTGGCGAGGCACTGCGCGCGGACGCGGTGCTGGTGAACCGCCTGATCAGCCTGCCCAACGTCAAGGTCATCACCTCGGCGCAGACCACCGAGGTGCTGGGCGACGGCAGCCAGGTCACCGGCCTGCGCTACAAGGACCGCAGGACCGGCGAGGAACACCAGGTCGCGCTGGCCGGCGTGTTCGTGCAGATCGGCCTGGTGCCCAACACCGACTGGCTCAAGGGCACGCTGGCGCTGACCGACCGCGGCGAGATCGAGATCGACGAGCGCGGCCAGACCTCGGTGCATGGCGTGTTCGCGGCTGGCGACTGCACCACGGTGCCGTTCAAGCAGATCGTGGTGGCCATGGGCGAGGGCTCGAAGGCGGCGCTGGGCGCGTTCGAGTACATGATGCGCACGCCGCTGGTGAAAGAGGCCGCCTGAGGCCGCCCTGCGAATGCCGTTGCTGCAACGCCCGCCTTTCAAGGCGGGCGTCTGCCTTCCGGGAACCCGGTCAGGAACCCGGCAGATTCACTCCTGGGGAAGGGGCTCCAGATCCTCGGCGGCGGCTTCCCAGTTGCGGCCGTCGAACGGCGTCACCGTGAGCATCTCCACCGTGCCCTCGTCCAGGCAGCGCGCATTGATGCTGTAGCCGTCCGGGTGCGAGCGCGGCACGTAGAAGGACTTCACGCCGCACACCTTGCAGAACAGGTGGCGCGCGGTGCCGGTGTTGAA
>QGUX01000283.1 GCA_003242275.1 Pseudomonadota bacterium
CTTGTTGATGCGCGAGTTGGGCGGAAGGGTGAACTCGGCCATCAGTACGTTCTCGGCTTCAGGGGTACGGTTTCCACGTCGCTGGTGAGCGTGTTCAGGTGCACGCGGCGGTAGCCGATGCGCGTGGAGCCATCCGCGCCGACCCAGCACAGGCTGTGCTTGAGCCAGTTCTCGTCGTCGCGGTTGGGATAGTCCTCGCGCGCATGCGCGCCGCGGCTCTCCTTGCGGTTCTCGGCCGACACGATGGTGGCCATGGCCTGCATCAGCAGGTTCTCCAGCTCCATGGTCTCGACCAGGTCGGAGTTCCAGATGAGGCTGCGGTCGGTGACGCGCACGTCGGCGAAGCTGCCGTAGGTGGCCTTGAGCTTCTCCACGCCCTCCTGCAGCGAGGAAGCGGTGCGGAACACGGCCGCGTCGCGCTGCATGGTGCGCTGCATCTCCAGGCGGATTTCGGCCGTCGGCCGCGAGCCATTGGCGTGGCGCAGGCGGTCCAGGCGCGACACGGCCAGTTCGGCGGCATCCGCCCGCAACGGCGCATGGCGCGTGCCCGGCTTGACCACGGTGGCCGCATGGCGCGCGGCCTCGCGGCCGAACACCACCAGGTCGAGCAGCGAGTTCGAGCCCAGGCGGTTGGCGCCGTGCACGGACACGCAGGCCGCCTCGCCCACCGCCATCAGGCCGGGCACCACGGTGTCCGGGTTGTCGGCGGCACCGTTGACCACCTCGCCGTGGTAATTGCAGGGGATGCCGCCCATGTTGTAGTGCACGGTGGGCAGCACCGGGATGGGCTCCTTGTTCACGTCGACGCCGGCGAAGATGCGGGCGTTCTCGGCGATGCCGGGCAGGCGTTCGTTGATCACCTCCGGCCCCAGGTGCTCCAGGTGCAGGTGGATGTGGTCGCCGTGCTCGCCCACGCCGCGGCCCTCGCGGATCTCCACGGTCATCGCGCGGCTGACCACGTCGCGCGAGGCCAGGTCCTTGGCGTTGGGCGCATAGCGCTCCATGAAGCGCTCGCCGCGCGAGTTGGTGAGGTAGCCGCCCTCGCCGCGCGCGCCCTCGGTGATCAGGCAGCCGGCGCCGTAGATGCCGGTGGGATGGAACTGCACGAACTCCATGTCCTGCAGCGGCAGGCCGGCCCGCAGCACCATGCCGCCGCCGTCGCCGGTGCAGGTGTGAGCCGAGGTGCACGAGAAGTACGCCCGCCCGTAGCCGCCGGTGGCCAGGATGGTCATGTGGGCGCGGAAGCGGTGCAGCTGGCCGGTGGCCAGCTCCAGCGCCACCACGCCGCGGCACACGCCGTCCTCGAACATCAGGTCGATGGCGAAGAACTCGATGAAGAACTCGGCCTTGTGCTTCAGCGACTGCTGGTAGAGCGTGTGCAGCATGGCATGGCCGGTGCGGTCGGCCGCCGCGCAGGTGCGCTGCGCCACGCCCTTGCCGAAGTGCGTGGTCATGCCGCCGAAGGGACGCTGGTAGATGCGGCCCTGCTCGGTGCGCGAGAACGGCAGGCCGTAGTGCTCCAGCTCGAGCACCGCCGCCGGCGCCTCCTTGCACATGAACTCGATGGCGTCCTGGTCGCCCAGCCAGTCCGACCCCTTGACGGTGTCGTACATGTGCCAGCGCCAGTCGTCCTCGCCCATGTTGCCCAGCGCGGCACTGATGCCGCCCTGCGCCGCCACGGTGTGGCTGCGGGTGGGGAAGACCTTGGTGATGCAGGCGGTGGACAGCCCCGCCTCGGCGAGGCCGAGCGTGGCGCGCAGGCCGGCGCCACCGGCGCCCACCACCAGCACGTCGTGGGTGTGATCAATGAACGTATAGGCCGGCATGCGACTTTCCCGGTATTACGCGCCCAGCGCCAGGCGCAGGATGGACAGCACGCCCAGCGCGGCGAGCACGATGTGCACGAAGGCATTGGCGATCAGCAGCACGATGCGCGTGGCGCCGCGCGTGTAGTCCTCGGCCACCACCTGCACGCCCAGCTGCGAGTGCCAGCAGGCGGCGACGACGAGGATGAGCAGCAGCGAGGCATTGACCAGGCCGCCCACCCAGGCGCGCAGCGTGGCAAAGGAGAGGTCCGGCAGCAGCAGCAGCGACACCAGCAGCCAGGGGCCGAGCAGCAGCAGCGCCAGCGCGGTCAGGCGCTGGGTGCGCCAGTGGTGCGCGCCCTCGTGCGCGGAGCCCAGGCCGAGCACGCGCGTCAGGGCATTGGCGGCATTGCTCATGGCCGGCCTCCGTGGAAGAACGCCAGGTACAGCACCACCGCCGAGGCCAGCACCGTGAACACCACCACCGCGCGGCCGCTGGCGCGGGCCTGGTGGCGCTCCAGCCCCCTGCCCAGGTCCCACACGAGGTGGCGCACGCCGTTGGCGAGGTGGTAGCAGAAGGAAATGAGCATCAGGCCGACCAGCACCTGCACCGGCCAGGAGGTGGCGAAGGCGGTGAAGGAAGCGTGGGCCTGCTCGCCCGCGGCCAGCGATGCCAGCCATGCCACCAGCAGCACCAGTCCCAGGGAGAGGAAGACGCCCGTCGCCCGGTGCAGGATCGACAGCGTCATGGTGTACGCGAAACGGTAGATCGAAAGGTGTGGCGATAACGGTCGCGAAGCCATGGGAGAACCCGGTGTGCGTCTAGAAATCGATGCAGCGGCCCCCGCGCTCCCAGTCGCCGTAGCGCGTGGGCTCAGGACCCGCGGGACCGCCGATCTCCTTCACCTTCGGTGGTGGCGGGACCGTGCCTGCAGCGGCCGCCGGCTGCGGTGCCGGCGCTGCGGCAGCGTCCAGTTGGGAATCCAAAGGCTGCATGGGCATGTATTGTGCCAGAATCTGCCCGCGGCGGCTCATATCCCATGCCTGACCTGATCCTCACCAAGCTGGACGACCTCACCGCCATCAGCGTGCGCGGGGTGGATGCACTGCAGTTCCTGCAGGGGCAGGTCTCCCAGGACATGGCGCGCATCGACGAGACCGGCGCCCTGCTGGCCGGCCTGCACAACCCGCAGGGGCGGTGCCTGGCGGTGCTGCGCGTCCTGCGGGTGGCGCCGGACCAGTTCCTGCTGGTGCTGCCGCTGGAGATGGCCGAGGGCATCCGCAACCTGCTGTCGCGCTACGTGCTGCGCGCGCGCGTGACGCTGGGAGACGCGGGCACGAGCTGGCGCATCTATGGCGTGTGGGGACCGGATGCCACCGCGGCCGTCAGCACCCGCCTGTCCATGGCGATGGACGATGGCGGCATGCGCTACATGGTGGTGGCGCCGCGCGGCGAGCCGCTGCCCGAAGGAGATCCCGAGCCGCGCGATGCCTGGCGCCTGGAGGACATCCGCGCCGGCCTGCCCGAACTGCGCACGGCCACCAGCGGCATGTTCGTGGCACAGATGCTGAACCTCGACCTGATCGGCGCCATCTCCTTCCAGAAGGGCTGCTACACCGGGCAGGAAGTGATCGCGCGCGCGCATTACCGCGGGCAGGTGAAGCGGCGCATGCAGCGCTTTCACACGGAATCGGAGGAACTGCTGGCGCCCGGCGCGCGCGTGCACCTGCCCGACGGCCGCGCGGCGCAGATCGTGATGGCGGCACCAGCGGATGATGGCGGGCAGGAATTCCTCGCGGTCACGACCCTGCCGGGAACCGCCGGCGCGGAGTCCGAGGCGCCCGACGCCGGCCGGCAGGCCGCCGCCCTGCCCGACTGCACCCCGCTGCCCCTGCCGTACGCGCTGCCGGCGCCGCCCTCCCCGCCCTGATGGGGGGACGTCCTACTCCTCCTCGTCGAGGATGGGCGCGGCCAGCAGCGACTGCTGGCCGCGCCCATCCTCGACGAGGAGGAGTAG
>QGUX01000284.1 GCA_003242275.1 Pseudomonadota bacterium
CGGGGCTCGGGGATTTGTATAAAAGACACTGTCAGCTGGCCGCGCGCCTGCTGTCCGGCTTCATCGACAAGGAAGTGCAGGGCCAGGGCGTGTATTCGTTCTCGCAGTCCATCCGCATGGGCTGCGACGTGGGCCTGATCAACGAGCGCGTGCTGAACTTCGTCGAGTCGCATGCCCGCAAGCTCAACGACGCCGTCGACCCGCTGCGCACCTACAAGCTCGAGTACTTCGGCCTGCGCACGCTGTACGACCGCTACCTGCTCAAGCACCCCACGCGCCGCCTGGTGATCGAGACGCCGCAGTACTTCTGGCTGCGCATCGCGGTGGCGCTGTCCACCAGCGTGCAGGAGGCGCTGGAGCTCTACGACCTGATGTCGAGCCTGGACTACGTGCCCAGCTCCCCGACGCTGTTCAACTCCGGCACGCGCCACGAGCAGCTCTCCAGCTGCTTCCTGCTCGACTCGCCGCAGGACTCGCTCGACTCCATCTACGACAAGTACAAGGACGTGGCGATGCTGTCGAAGTTCTCCGGCGGCATCGGCATCGCCTTCCATCGCGTGCGCTCGGAGGGATCGCTGATCCGCTCCACCAACGGCCTGTCCAACGGCATCGTGCCGTGGCTGAAGACGCTGGACTCCTCGGTCGCGGCCGTGAACCAGGGCGGCAAGCGCAAGGGCGCCGCCTGCGTGTACCTGGAGCCCTGGCACGCCGACATCGAGAGCTTCCTCGAGCTGCGTGACAACACCGGCGACGAGGGCCGCCGCACGCACCACCTGAACCTGGCCAACTGGATCCCCGACCTGTTCATGCAGCGCGTGGAGCGCAACGAGCAGTGGTCGCTGTTCGATCCCAAGGACGTGCCGCAGCTGGTCGACCTGTACGGCCCCGAGTTCGAGGCCGCCTACCTGCAGGCCGAGGCCACGGGCCTCGCCCGCAAGCAGATGCCGGCGCGCGACCTGTACGCCCGCATGATGCGCACGCTGGCGCAGACCGGCAACGGCTGGATGACCTTCAAGGACAAGTCCAACCGCGCCTGCAACCAGACCGGCCAGCCGGGCAACGTGGTGCACCTGTCGAACCTGTGCACCGAGATCCTCGAGGTCACCAGCAGCAGCGAGACCGCGGTGTGCAACCTGGGTTCGGTGAACCTGGCGCGCCACGTCGGTCCCGAGGGCTTCGACTTCGCGCAGCTCGCCCACACGGTGGAGGTGGCGGTGCGCCAGCTCGACCGCGTGATCGACCTGAACTACTACCCCATCTCCACGGCGCGCGCCTCGAACATGCGCTGGCGCCCGGTGGGCCTGGGCCTGATGGGCCTGCAGGACGTGTTCTTCCGCCTGCGCCTGGCCTTCGACAGCCCGGAGGCGCGCGAGCTGTCCACGCGCATCCAGGAGACCATCTACTACAACGCGCTGCGCACCTCGGTGGAGCTGGCCAAGCAGTACGGCCCGCACGACGCGTTCAAGGAGACCCGCGCCGCCCGCGGCGAGCTGCAGTTCGACGCCTGGGGCGTGGAGCCGGCCGACAAGGCGCGCTGGGACGAGCTGCGCGAGGAGATCAAGACCCACGGCCTGCGCAACAGCCTGCTGATCGCGATCGCGCCCACGGCCACCATCGCCTCGATCGCCGGCTGCTACGAGTGCATCGAGCCGCAGGTGTCGAACCTGTTCAAGCGCGAGACGCTGTCGGGCGACTTCCTGCAGATCAACAAGTACCTGGTGGATGAGTTGAAGCAGCTCGGCCTGTGGACGCCGGAGATCCGCGACGCCATCAAGCTGGCCGACGGCTCCATCCAGGGCATCGCCGAGATCCCCGAGGAGCTGCGCAGGATCTACCGCACCGCCTGGGAGCTGCCGATGCGCGCGCTGATCGACCTGGCGGCCGACCGCGGCGCGTACATCGACCAGAGCCAGTCGCTGAACCTGTTCATGGCCAACCCGAACATCGGGGCGCTCTCCAGCATGTACATGTACGCCTGGAAGCGCGGCCTGAAGACCACCTACTACCTGCGTTCGCGCCCCGCGACGCAGATCGCCAAGACCACCGTGCCCGGCGCCTCGGCGTATGATGCCAGGCGCGACCAGGCGGCGGTCGTCTGCTCCCTTGAGAACCCTGAAACCTGTGAGGCCTGCCAGTGACCAAGCCGCAGAACCTGCTTGACCCCGGCTTCGACCTGACGTTGAGGCCGATGCGTTACCCGCGCTTCTACGAGATGTACCGCGCGGCGATCAAGAACACCTGGACGGTGGAGGAGATCGACTTCCAGATCGAC
The DNA here is from genome assembly GCA_003242275.1 of Pseudomonadota bacterium. Next base: position 2,273 of record QGUX01000284.1, read on the forward strand.
CTCGGCCACCTGCGCCAGCGCATGACGCCGGCCGAGCGGCACCTGATCGAGCGCCTGGTGGCGTTCTTCGCCACCGGCGACACCATCGTTGCCAACAACCTGGTGATCAGCCTGTACCGGCACATCAACGCGCCGGAGGCACGCATGTACCTCTCGCGCCAGCTGTTCGAGGAAGCGCTGCACATCCAGTTCTACCTCACGCTGCTGGACAACTACGTGCCCGACCCGGACCGTCGCGCGCAGGCCTTCGCCGCGGTGGAGAACATCCCCTCCATCCGCAAGAAGGCCGAGTTCTGCCAGCGCTGGACCGACGAGGTGTACGCGGTGGAGAAGCTGGCCACCGACGCCGACCGCAAGCGCTTCGTGCTGAACCTGACCGCGTTCGCGGCCTGCATCGAGGGCCTGTTCTTCTTCGGTGCGTTCGCCTACGTGTACTTCCTGCGCTCGCGCGGCCTGCTGCCGGGCCTCGCCGCCGGCACCAACTGGGTGTTCCGCGACGAGAGCGCGCACATGGCCTTCGCCTTCGAGGTGCTGCGCACGGTGCGCCGCGAGAGCCCGGAGCTGTTCGACGAGGAGTGGGCCGCCAACGTGCGCCAGATGATCAGCGACGCGGTGGAGTGCGAGTCGCAGTTCGCCGAGGACGTGCTCTCCGGCGGCGTGGTGGGCATGACCCAGCGCGAGATGCGCCAGTACCTGGAGTACGTGGCCGACCAGCGCCTCACGCAGCTGGGCCTGCCGGTCATGTACGGCTCGAAGAACCCGTTCCACTTCATGGAACTGCAGGACGTGCAGGAGCTCACCAACTTCTTCGAGCGCCGCGTGTCCGCCTACCAGGTGGCGGTGCAGGGCGAGGTGAGCTTCGACGAGGCGTTCTGAAGCCTCGGCCCGACCAGTCCGGTACACGGCACGGCGCCCTTCGGGGCGCCGCGTCGTTTCCAGGGGGCGCTATCGTCGCGGCCGGCCTTGTACGTACAAGGTCCAGTACGCGAAAACCGCTGGTGCATTCCGCGCTGCGATCAAGGAGCCGGTCCCGCGCCACGCGGGAGGCCTTCCCGTCCGAAAACAGGCATCGCCCCGGCCATCCCGGCTTCACCCCGTGCGCCCCGCTCAAGTAAGGTTGGCGCAACCATTCGAAGAACCATCAGGGGAGGGGGATCAATGCACAGGCCTGCCATAGTGCTGCTGCTGGCCGCCACCCTGGCCGCATGCGGCCAGAGCGAGCGCGCGAAGCAACCCGCCAACGTGACCGCCGAGCGGCTGCTCAACGCCGCCGGGGAGCCCTCGCAGTGGATGACCTACAACGGTGACTACTACGAGCAGCGCTACTCGCGCCTGAAGCAGATCAACACCGACAATGTCGGCCGCCTCGGCCTGGCCTGGTATGCCGACTTCCCCACCAACCTGCCGGTGGAGGGCTCGCCGCTGTACATCGACGGCGTGATCTACCAGCCGCTGCCCTGGAGCATGGTGGTGGCCTACGACGCGAAGACCGGCCGGCAGCTGTGGCTGCACGATCCCCAGGTGCCGCGCGAGTGGAATGCCAA
>QGUX01000041.1 GCA_003242275.1 Pseudomonadota bacterium
CGGGGGCGGGGGGGGAGGCCGCGCGAGGGTGGGCCGGCCGGTGGGCGTGCTGGCCGACCTGGCGGGCCCGAAGATCCGCATCGAGAGCTTCGAGAAGGGCAAGATCGACCTGGCCGAGGGCCAGCCCTTCGCGCTGGACATCGCGCTCGATCCTTCGGCCGGCAACGAGCGCGAGGTGGGCTGCGCCTACAAGAACCTCGTCAGGGACGTGAAGCCCGGCGACGTGCTGCTGCTGGCCGACGGCTACATCGTGCTCGAGGTGGTCTCGGTCAGCGACACGCGCGTGGAGTGCATCACCCGCGCCGGCGGCGAGCTGTCGAACCGCAAGGGCCTGAACAAGCAGGGCGGCGGACTGTCCGCGCCGGCGCTCACCGACAAGGACCTGGAGTACATCCAGCTGGCCGCCGAGGCCGGCGTGGACTTCCTGGCGGTGTCATTCGCGCGCGATGCCGCCGACATCCGCCGGGCCCAGGCCGAGCTGCGCAAGTACAAGGGCACCGCGCACGTGGTGGCCAAGATCGAGCGCCACGAGGCCATCGACAACCTGTCGGACATCCTCTCGGTGGCCGACGCGGTGATGGTGGCGCGCGGCGACCTGGGCGTGGAGATGGGCTATGCCGCGCTCACCGGCATGCAGAAGACCATCATCCAGCAGGCCCAGCATGCCAACCGCGTGGTGATCACCGCCACGCAGATGATGGAGTCGATGATCCACAGCCCGGTGCCCACGCGCGCCGAGGTCAGCGACGTGGCCAATGCCGTGCTCGACGGCACCGACGCGGTGATGCTCTCGGCCGAGACCGCGGCCGGCAGGTACCCGGTCAAGGCCGTGCAGGCCATGTCCGAGGTCATCCTCGGCGCCGAGAAGTACGAGTTCGGCCACACGTACCGCCGTGCCCAGCGCATGGAAGGCTCCTTCGCCAACAACGAGGAGGCCATCGCGCGCGCCGTGATGTACACGGCGCAGTACCTGCATCCGCGCGCCATCGTGGCGCTGACCGAGTCGGGCCTGACGCCGCTGTGGATGTCGCGCCACCGCGTCGACATCCCGATCTATGCCTTCACCCGCCAGCCGGTGACGCAGCGGCGCGTGACGCTGTACCGCGGCGTCTATCCGGTGCTGTTCGACGTCACGCACGAGTCGCCGGCGCGCATGTACCAGGCCATCTTCGACCGCCTGCTGGCCGACGGCATGGTGGACGTGGGCGACCAGATCATCCTGACCAAGGGCGAGCTGTCGGGCGTGCAGGGCGGCACCAACTCCATGCAGATCCTGCGCGTGCAGCGCGGGCAGGACTAGGTGCCCGCCTCCTCCACCTCGGCCTCCACCGGCCCCCGCGGCCGGTGCGCCCTGGCGGCCAGCTCCCGCACGCGCGCCACCGCGGCATTGACCGCGCGTTCGAGACGGTCGCCGCCGAACTCGTCGTTGCCCACGTACACGAAGTCGATGTCCATGATGCCGATGAAGGGCAGCACGGTGCGCAGGTAGGGTTCCACCTGGTTCATCCTGCCCATCGGGCCGCCGGGTTCGTAGCCGTCATCGCCGGTGGCCACGATGGCAAAGGCACGCTTGCCGCGCGTCAGCGGCCGGTAGGGCTGGTGCGGGTCGTCCGGCTCGAACGCGAACGTCCGGCCCACGCGCACCACCTGGTCGATCCAGGCCTTCAGCGCCGCGGGGATGCCGAAGTTGTACATCGGGATGCCGAGAAGCAGCACATCCGAGGCCAGCAGCTCGTCCACCAGTTCATCGCTCAGCGCCAGCGCCGCGCGCATGGCCGGCGTGCGCTCCTGCGGCCCGGTGAAGGCCGCCTCGATCCAGGACTCGTCCACCGGCGGCGGCGGATGGAAGCCCACGTCGCGGCGCACGACGCGGTCGGCCGGGTGGCGGGCGAGCCAGGCCTCGATGAACACGTCCGCGAGGCGCCGGGTGTGCGAACGCGCGTCGCGGGGGCTTGCGTCGATGCGGAGCAGTTGCGCCATCTTTCCTCCTTGGAGCGGGTTGCCGATATGATCGGAACGCAGTGTGCCGGCACGCGATGGCGCGCGTAAGAACGCACATTTTCGTGACCCGGTATCAAGGCTGATACCTGCACCCGGCGAGGTGGGGACATGGCACGACGCAAGCAGGATCCGGACTACGACTGTCCCGTCGAGGTCACGCTGGACGTGATCGGCGGCAAGTGGAAGGGCATGGTGCTGCACCGCCTGCTCGAGGGCACGGTGCGCTTCAACGAACTGCGGCGCCTGATCCCGCGCATCACGCAGCGCATGCTGACGCTGCAATTGCGTGAGCTCGAGCGCGACGGCGTGATCCGCCGCACCGTCTACGCCGAGGTTCCGCCGCGGGTGGAATACGAGCTCACCGACTTCGGGCGCAGCCTCGCGCCCATCCTCAGGCTGATGGCCGAGTGGGGCGGGAAGTACCGCGAGACTGTGGCGCAGCGCTCGCGGCTGTGCGAGGCGGGCTGAGGCCGGGACCGCCGCAGGCTTCCTTTGCCGGCCTGTAACGACGAAGGGCCGGCCGGCGGTGCCGGTCGGCCCTTCCTGCGTCGCCCGAAGGGCTGTGTCAGCTCTTCGACTTGAGCGCCTCGATGTCGCGCAGCAACTCCTCGGAGTGGCCGTCGAGCTTGTCGGGCGTGACGTTGTAGTGCCTGGCGATGCGGCCCTGCGGATCGATCAGGAAGGTCTCGCGGTTGGCGATCACCATGTTGCCCCGCTGCATCAGCACGCCGTACTGCTTCGCGGTCTCGTGCGTGGTGTCGGCCAGCAGCGGGAAGGGCAGGCCGTGCTCCTCGATGGCCTTCCTGTTCTCGGCCGAGATCTTCTCGTTGCCGGCCAGCGCCTTCTCGAAGGCCTTGTGCGATTCCTCGTCGTCGACGCTGATGCCGAGGATCTGCGCGCCGGCGCGGCGGAACGCGAACACGTTCTCGGTGAACTGGCAGGCCTGGTTGGTGCAGCCCGGCGTCTGGTCCTTGGGATAGAAGTACACCACCACCCACTTGCCCCTGTAGTCGGACAGCGAGTGCTTCTTGCCGTTCTGGTCGGACAGCGTGAACGCGGGGGCAACGTCGCCGGCCTTCGGCTTGGCGGCGTCGGCGGCGGCAGGAGCCTGCTGTGCCGAAACGGCCATGGCGAGCAGGGCCATGATGCCGAAGGCGGCGAGGATCCTGGGCGGGGACAGGCGGATGGTTCCGGCGCGCAACATGATGACCACTCCTTAGACAGGCTGAACGATAATCATAGGCCCATGCCTCATCAGCCGTCATCCCGCAGCCGGCCCGTGCCTGCGCTGGTGCTCACCGGCGGCGGGGCGCGTTCCGCCTACCAGGCAGGGGTGCTGAAGGCCATTGCGGAGCTGTTGCCCGAGCAGCCAAATCCCTTCCGGGTCATCTGCGGAACCTCCGCCGGCGCGGTGGCAGCCAGCGTGCTGGCGGCGCGGGCCGAGCACTGGCGGCAGGCCGTCTCGGCCATCGAGCAGGTGTGGGCCAACTTCCACGTGAACCACATCTTCGAAGTGGGCCGGCGCAAGATGCTCAAGTCCGGCCTGCACTGGGCCATCTCGCTGCTGTCCGGCGGCCTGCTGCTCTCGCCGCCGCGTTCGCTCTTCGACAATTCGCCGCTGCGCGCGCTGCTCGAGCGTGAGGTGCCGTGGCGCGGCGTGAGCCGCAGCATCCGCACCGGGCGGCTGGATGCGCTGGCGCTGTGCTGCACCGGCTATGGCACGGCGCGCTCGGTGGCCTTCTTCGAGGCGCGCGAGGACCTGTCCGAATGGAGCCGGCACCACCACGTGGGCCGGCGCGTGCGGCTGGGCCTGCACCACCTGATGGGAAGCCTGGCCGTGCCGCTGCTGTTCCCCGCCGAGGAGATCGACGGCGAGTGGTACGGCGACGGCGCCATGCGCCAGATGTCGCCGCTGTCACCGCCGGTGCGGCTCGGCGCCGACCGCCTGCTGATCATCGGCATGCGCGCGCCGGGCACCGGCGGCATGACGCGCCGGCGCTCCACGCCGCATGCCGAGCCCACGCCCGGCCAGATCGCCGGCTTCGCGCTCGACAACCTGTTCACCGACCAGATCTGGGCCGACCTGGAGCAGATCGAGCGCGTCAACCGCACCCTGCGCGTGGCGCCGCAGGTGTTCCCGCATGCGCGGCTGATCGAGAAGATCGTGCTGGTGTCGCCGTCGGAGGACGTGCGCAACATCGCCGAGCACTACATGCACACGCTGCCGCCCTCGCTGAAGGCGTTGCTGCGCGTGGTCGGCGCCCGCGACGCCCGCGGCGCGCAGCTGGCCAGCTACCTGATGTTCGAGTCGGAGTACACGCGGGCGCTGATCGACCTGGGCTACCGCGACGGCCTCGCCAAGGGGCCGGAGCTGCGCGAACTGCTGCTCGCCCCGCCCACCGGGAACGAGCTGCTAGAGCAGGAAAAGCGTTCCCAGGCCCAGTAGCGTGGCGAAGCCCACGCAGTCGGTGATGGCGGTGAGGATCACGCCCGCCGACAGCGCCGGGTCGATCGACAGCCGGCGCAGCGTCAGCGGCACCATCACGCCCACCACCGCCGCGGTCAGCAGGTTGGTGAGCATGGCCAGCGTCACCACCGCGGCAATTTTCCACGTGCCCAGCCACGCCACCATCAGCGTGGCCAGGATCACCGAGATGCCCAGGCCGTTGATCGCGCCCACGCCGACCTCGCGCAGCAGCAGCCAGCGCGCATCGCGCCATTCCACCTGCCCCAGCGCCATCGAGCGGATGATCAGCGTCACCGTCTGCGTGCCGGCGATGCCGCCCATGCTGGAGATCACCGGCATCAGCACCGCCAGCGCGGCTACCTTCTCGATGGTGCCGTCGAAGCGCTGCACCACCAGGCCGGCCAGCATGGCGGCGAACAGGTTGATGCCCAGCCACAGGATGCGCCGGCGCGTGGCGGTGAGCACGGGCGCGAACACGTCCTCCTCGTCGCGCAGGCCGGCGCCGGCCATGATCTCGTGCGCGGCCTCCTCGGCGATGACGTCGACCACGTCGTCGACGGTGATGCGGCCGAGCAGCACGCCGTTCTCGTCCACCACCGGCGCGGACAGGAGGTCGCGGTCGCGGAACAGCTGCGAGACCTCGCTGGCCGGCGTCTCCGGCGCGATGCGCGGCGCGTCCTTGTCCAGGCACGCGCCGACCAGCTTCTCGGGATCGTCGGTGAGCAGGCGCGCCAGCGTGATGGTGCCGAGGAAGCGGTCGTTGCGGTCCACCACGAACAGGCGGTCGGTGTGCTCGGGCAACTCGCCGCGCATGCGCAGGTAGCGCTGCACCACCTCCAGCGACACGTCTGCGCGCACGCTGACCGTGTCGGTGGACATCAGGCCGCCGGCGGAGTCCTCCGGCCAGGACAGCACGCGGGTGAGCCGCTCGCGGTCCTGCTGGTCCATGTTGCGCAGCAGCTGCTGGGTGACGGCCTCGGGCAGGTCGGCCAGCAGGTCCGCGAGGTCGTCGATGTCCAGGCCCTCGGTGGCCGCCGCCAGCTCCTCGGGGTCCATGTCCTCGATGAGCCGGGCGCGCACGTCCTCGTTGAGCTCGACCAGCACGTCGCCGTCCAGCGCCGGGTCGATCATCTCCCACACCACCGTGCGCTTGTCCGGCGGCAGGGATTCCAGCAACTGGGCGATCTCGGCCGGGTGCAGCGTGTTGACGATGCGCTCGGCGGCGCGCACCGCGCCCTCGTCGAGCGCCGCGCGCAGGGCGGCCAGCCGGCCGCTGCGGGCGGGCCGGGTGACTGCGATCTCCTTGTCCTCCTGCGGCTCGCCCATCGCGTTCACCGGGTCACTCACAGGTTGGAGTAGTTGGGACCGCTGCCGCCCTCGGGCGTGGTCCAGGTGATCACGCCGTAGGGATCCTTGATGTCGCAGGCCTTGCAGTGCACGCAGTTGGCGGCATTGACCTGCAGGCGCCTGCCGCCGGCGCCGTCATCCACCATCTCGTACACCTGCGCCGGGCAGAAGCGCGTGCACGGATTGCCGTACTCCACCGTGCAGCGCGTGGCGCAGATCGACAGGTCGTGCACCCTGAGGTGCACGGGCTGGCTCTCCTCGTGCGAGGTCTGGGCGAAGAACACCGAGGCCAGCCGGTCGCGCGGCGGCAGCGTGCGTTCCACCCAGTGCCGGTCGGGGGACACGTACTCGTCGAGCCGGTGCAGCGCCTGGTTGTCGGCGTTGCGCAGCGTCCACGGCGCGAGCCCGCCGGTGAGCGTCTCGAAGGCGCCGTTGGCCAGGCCCCACCACAGCCCGCGCTTGAAGCCGGGCTTGATGTTGCGCACGCGGTGCAGCTCGCGGCCGCCCTCCGAGGCGCGCCAGCGCGCATCGAAACCGGCGGTATCGCCGCTCTCCACCAGGTGCTCGGCGGCCAGCACGCCGCAGCGCAGGGCCTGGTGCACGCCCTTGAGCTTGGGGAAGTTGAGCGTGCCGCCGGCATCGCCGACCAGCATCGCACCCGGCATGTCGAGCTTCGGGCAGGACTGCCAGCCGCCGGCGGCGATGCTGCGCGCGCCGGCGGCGAGGATCTCGCCACCCTCAAGCAGCGGCTTGACCGAGGGGTGGTGCTTGAACTGCTGGAAGGCCTCGAAGGGCGTCAGGCGCGGATCCATGTAGTCGAGCCCGACCACGAAGCCCACGTACACCTGGTCATGGGTCAGGTGGTAGATGAAGCTGCCACCGTAGGTGGCATTGTCCAGCGGCCAGCCCACCGAGTGCTGCACCAGTCCCGGCGACACGCGTCCCGGCGGCAGCTGCCAGAGTTCCTTGAAGCCCAGCGCGAAGGTCTGTGGCGAGCGGCCCTCGTCCAGGCCGTAGTGGCGGATGAGCTGCTTCGCGAGGCTCCCGCGGCAGCCCTCGGCCACCAGCGTGGTGCGCGCGCGGATCTCCGGCCCCGGCGTGAAGGCATCGGTGGGATTGCGCTGGGCGTCCAGGCCCATATCCCCCACGCGCACGCCGGCCACGCGTCCCTCCGCATCGAACAGCGGCGCGGCCGCGGCGAAACCGGGCAGCACGTCCACGCCGAGGGACTCGGCGTGCGCGGCCAGCCCCGCCACCAGCTGTCCGAGCGAGACGATGAAATTGCCGTGGTTCTTCTGCTGCGGCGGCACGGGCAGGCGCAGCGCGCCGCCGGGGGAGAGCAGGCGGAACTCATCGCGCGCCACCGGCACACAGATCGGCGGCATGTTCTGCCGCCACTCCGGCCACAGCGCATCCAGCGGGCCGGGCTCGATGATGGCGCCGGAGAGGGTGTGTCCGCCCGCGCTGGCGGCTTTCTCGAGCACGCACACGCTGCGCCCGGCATCGAGCTGCTTGAGCCGGATCGCCGCCGCCAGGCCCGCCGGGCCCGCGCCGACGATGAGCACGTCGTATTCCATCTGGTCGCGTTCGATCATGGCGCGCGAGTTTAGCCGTCCGGCGCGAGATCCGGTTCAGGAATGCGCGCGAGGATGGCCTGGCGCGCGGCGCGCAGCGCGGCGTCGATGGCGGCGGAGTCGCCGGCGCGCGGCGGCGGCAGCGGCGGCGCGACCTCCACCTCGATGCGCCCCGGCCGCGGCATCGCCGATCCCGGCGGCAGGGCCCGGCGCGTGCCGCGGATGGCCACGGGCACGATGGGCAGTTCCCCGTTGGCCGCGATCACGAAGGCGCCATGGCGGAAGCGCGCCAGCCCGGGCTCGCGGTGGAAGGTGCCCTCCGGGAAGATGGCCATGGAGCCGCCGGTGCGCGCCTCGCGCAGCAGCGCGCGCGCGTCGCGCTTGCTCTGGGCGGCGCCGCTCCTGTCCACGAAGTGCGAGCCGATCCGCCGCAGCAGCAGGCTGGCCAGCGGTACCCCGTCCATCTCGCGCTTGATCACGAAGCCGAAGTTCGGGGGCAGGGCGGCGAACAGCACGATGCCGTCCAGGTAGCTGGCGTGGTTGGCCACCACCACGCAGCGTCCCCGGGGAAGGTTGCCGGGGCCGAGCACCACCAGCCGCATCGCCGCGGCCGCCAGCGCCGCCCGGGCCGCCAGGCGCGCGACCCGCCGCCGCCAGCCGAGCCGGGGCAGGACCAGGATCACCAGCAGGGTCAGGAACCCCAGCAGCAGGAAGCTGATTCCTGCCCAGGCAGCATAGAGGGCGGCGAGGCTGCGGGACAGGGGGGATTCTGGCGACACGGTGCGGCGGGGGTGGTCGAAGTGGGATAGTGTGACCCGCGTATCCTTTATGTTAATGGTTGCCCCGGGCTGTGATGGACGTCACTCAGGGGGCCAGAGAGTTTCGGGGATACTGCCCGCGTATCCCCCATGAGCGCCACCCGGAAAAACTCCCCAGTGAGCAAGCCTGCCGCCTCCACGCCATCCCGTCCCGCGACCGACGCCATCGATCCGGCCGTGACCCGGTTCCTCGATGGTGCGTGGATGGAACGCGGCCTGTCCGCGAACACGCTCGCAGCCTACCGCGCGGACCTGATGGCCCTGCAGCGCTGGCTGGCCGCCCGGGGCGTCGAGATTTCCAAGGCTACGCGGGCCGACCTGCTCGGATTCATCGCATGGCGAGTCGAATCCGGCGCGCGGCCGCGCTCGACGGCACGGCAGCTTTCGTCGTTCCGTCGCTTTTACCGCTTCCTCGTGCGCGAGGGCACGCTGCGCGAGGATCCCACCGCCCAGATCGCGATGCCGAAGATCGGCCGCTCGCTGCCCAAGTCGCTGACCGAGGAGGAGGTCGAGGCGCTGCTGAACGCGCCAGTGGTCTCCGATCCGCTGGGCGCGCGCGACCGCACCATGCTGGAGGTGCTGTACGCCACCGGCCTGCGCGTCTCCGAGCTGGTGACGCTGAAGTACTCGCAGCTGAACCTCAACCAGGGCGTGCTGCGCGTGCAGGGCAAGGGTGACCGCGAGCGGCTGATCCCGCTGGGCGAGGAGGCCGTGCGCTGGCTGCGCGAGTTCATCAACACCGGCCGCGGCGAGATCCTGCTCGACCGCCACACCGACTACCTGTTCCCGACCCGCCGCGGCGACCACATGACGCGCCAGGCCTTCTGGCACATCATCAAGCGCTACGCGCGCAAGTCGAACATCGACAAGGAACTCTCGCCGCACACGCTGCGGCATGCCTTCGCCACGCACCTCCTGAACCACGGCGCCGACCTGCGCGTGGTGCAGATGCTGCTGGGCCACAGCGATCTCTCGACCACCCAGATCTACACCCATGTGGCCCGCGAGCGCATGAAGGAACTGCACTCGCGCCACCATCCCCGCGGCTAGTGTCCGCCGCGCGCGACGGCGACCGCGCGGGCGGCCGGGCTGCTAGACTGGCCGCCATGAAGCTGCGCGCCGTCCTTCCCTCCCTGCTGGCCATCACGCTGGCCGCCTGCGCCCGCGGCGCCGGCAGCGAGCCCGCGGCCGCGCGCCCGGCTGCCGATGCGGCGCCCTCCCTGCCCCCGTTGGCCGACGAGGAGCCCGTCCCGCCCGGCGACCCGCGCATCGAGCTGGCCGCGAAGATGGAGGGCGTGCGCCCCCAGGACCTGCGCGCCTCGCCGGTCCCCGGCATCTTCGAACTGGTGCACGAGGGCGAAGTGCGCTACATCAGCGCCGACGGCGGCTATGTCTTCTCCGGCGACCTGTACAAGGTCACCGAGCAGGGCGATTTCCCCAACCTCACCGAACAGCGCCGCCGCGAGCTGCGCCTCGCGATGCTCGCCGCGGTGCCGGCGGACCAGGCCATCGAGTTCGGCCCGCCGGATGCGCCGCACACCATCACCGTGTTCACCGACGTGGACTGCCAGTGGTGCCGGCGCCTGCACTCGGAGATCGAGGACTACAACCGCCTCGGCATCCGCGTGCGCTACCTCTCCTTCCCGCGCACGGGCCCCGACACCGAGTCCTGGCACAAGGCCGAGGCGGTGTGGTGTTCGCAGGATCGCAGGGAGGCGCTGACGCGGGCCAAGCAGGGCAAGCGCGTGGAGGCCGGGCGCTGCGATGCGCCCATCCTGGCGCACTACCGGCTCGGCCGCAGGGTGGGCGTGACGGGCACGCCGGGCGTGGTGCTCGAGAACGGCGAGATGATTCCCGGCTACCTTGCGCCCTCGCGCATGCTGCAGGCCATCAAGGAAAGCGAGGCGGCTGCCGCGCAGCCGTGAGCGGGACGCGGGCGCGCCCCGCGTGGACCCGCCGGATCAGCGCTCCAGCAGCTCGCGCTTGTTGGGCTTGCCGTCCCACTCCTTGGCGTCGGCCGGCGGATCCTTCTTCTCGGTGATCACCGGCCACTGCTTGGCCAGCTCGGCGTTGATCTTGAGGAAATCCTTCTGGTCCTCGGGCACCTCGTCCTCGGAGTAGATGGCCTCCGCCGGGCACTCCGGCTCGCACAGCGTGCAGTCGATGCACTCGTCAGGATCGATGACGAGGAAGTTCGGGCCCTCGTGGAAACAGTCGACGGGGCAGACCTCCACGCAGTCCATGTACTTGCACTTGATGCAGTTTTCGGTAACGACGAAGGTCATGCGTTCTCCTGACGATCGGGGCGCGGCATTTTAGCCCGGAAGGCGCCGTTCGAGTGTCGTGACATGCGTGGGAGTGGCGCCAGTTTCGCGGTCTTCGATGTAATGCCGCAAGGCATAAGCAGTTGAGCGGAAGGCGATCTCGTCCCACGGGATTTGCGCGGGTTCCACCAGCCGCGCCTCCAGGCTCTCCTCGCCCACGCCAAAGGCGCCGCCGCCGGCCAGGCGGGCGCGGAAGAATACATGCACCTGGCAGGCTTCCGGGATGTTGACCACGGCCAGCAGCGTGCCGATCTCCACCTGCGCCAGCGCCTCTTCCCAGGATTCGCGCGCCGCGCCCGCCTCCAGCGTCTCGCCGTTCTCCAGGAAGCCCCCCGGCACGGTCCAGAAGCCCCGCCGCGGCTCGATGGCCCGCCGGCACAGCAGGATGCGGCCCTCGTGTCCGGGAACGCAGCCCACCACCACGCGCGGGTTCTCATAGTGCACTGCGCCGCAGGCCGGGCACAGGCGCCGCTGGCGCGTATCCCCGGGGGGCACGGCCAGGATGGTTCGCTGGCCGCAATAGCTGCAGAAAGTCTTCTCCATTGCGTGGTCAAGATCGCCGACTGCGATGGCGGTCACACCCCCGGGTACGCGAACCGAAAGATCATGGAATGAGGAAAATAGCGGGCATTCTGGATGGACCCCAAGGATAGCAGTGCGTCCGCCGCGGTCACGGGACGACTCGACGCGGACATGACCCTGATGCGCCTCTCCCGCGAGATGCGCAGGCGCGTGCGCTCGCGCATGCCGCTTTCGGACGTGCTGCGCGAGCTCGGCGAGCGCATGGCGGCCGACGCCGTGCTGCTGTTCGTGCCCGGCTGCCGCCTGCGCATGGCCGCCGGCGTGCGCGAGAAGGAGCTGTCCATCACCGTCGCCAGCGAGTTCGACGCGCTGGTGGCGCGCCTCACGGTGCAGGAGGATGGCACCGACCTGATGCCGCGCATCGTGCAGGGCGAGGATCCGCCGGCGGCCTGCCGGCTGGTGGTGGTGCCCGTGGACGCGGGCTCCGGCCGCATCCCCGCCTGGCTGGCGTTCGCGCGCGAGCTGGGCGCGCCGCGCTTCGACACCTGGTCCAGCGCGCTGGCGCAGGTGCAGGCGATGCGGCTGGCGCCGCGGCTGATCCGCGAGCTCGACCACGACACCGGCCATCTCTCGCACGCCGGCCTCAGGACCGTGGTGGCGCACCGCGCGGTGGATGCCGGCGCGCTGGTGCTGCTGGACCTCGACGGCCTGCGCACCATCAACCACACCCAGGGCGTGCCCATGGGCGACGTGGCCATCCGCGTGCTGGCCCGCCTCCTGGCCCCGCCGCTGCTGCCGAAGAACTCCTTCGTGGCGCGCGTGGAGGGCGGCAAGTTCGTCGTGCTGCTGCCGGACCGCGATGCCGACTACGGCGTGCGCGTCGCCGGCAAGCTGCAGCGGGTGCTCGAGGAAGTGGAGGTCCGCGACCATCCCGACCTGCCCAAGCTGTCCTTCTCCGCCGGCGTGGCCACGTACTCGTTCCCCGGCGAGCCTTTCGAGCGCACGCTGCTGGCCGCCGACCATGTGCTGCGCCTGGCCAAGGAGCGCGGCCGCGCGCGCATCGAGACCCAGCAGCTCAACGACGCCAGCCTGATCCGCCGCGTGGACGAGGACTTCGTCGCCGCCGACCTGCGCGAGGCGCTGCGCTCGGGCGAGCTGGAACTGTACGCGCAGCCCATCGTGGCGCTGCGCGAGCACCGCCATCCCATGGGCTTCGAGCTGCTGCTGCGCCTGCGCGGCGAGGAGAACGTGGAGGGCACGGCCAGCCGCCTGGTCAACGTGGCGCAGCGCAACCACCTGCTGCCCATGCTCGACCGCTACGTGGTCGACCGCGCCTTCTCCATCCTCGCGCCGCACCGCGCCTTGCTGGCCGCGCAGCGCGCCACCATCTCGATCAACGTGTCCGGCGCCTCCCTCGGCGACCCGGAATTCACCACCCATTTCATCGAGCAGCTCAAGGCCTCGCAGCTCTCCCCCGGCTGCATCGTGGTGGAGATCACCGAGCAGGTGGCCCTGACCGACACCGCGCGCGCCGGCGAGGCCATGCGCCGCCTGCGCGCCGCCGGCTGCGGCATCGCCATCGACGATTTCGGCACCGGCGCGAACTCGCTGGCCTACGTGCACCAGCTGCCGGTCACGCGCCTGAAGATCGACGGCAGCTTCATCAAGGACATCATCACCAACAAGCGCTCCGAGGCCGCGGTCAGGGGCATCGTGCAGCTGGCGCGCGACTTCGTGCTGCAGACCGTGGGCGAGCACGTGGAGACGCGCGAGCAGGCGGCGTTCCTGCGCCGGCTCGGCGTGGACTTCGGGCAGGGCTATCTCTTCGGCCGGCCCGAGCCGCTGGATGACGCGATCCGCAGCCTGAAGGACCGCAACGGCATCACCACCACCACCTGGGGAAAGATGTTCGGGACCGTCGGCTGAAGGCGGCGGATCCGATGACCTGATCGCCGCGGCGGCCTCCGTCGTGGTGCCCGTGGTCCGAATCGAACGGACACGACCTTGCGGCCGGCAGATTTTGAGTCTGCTGCGTCTACCAGTTCCGCCACACGGGCATCGGGGGCCCCAAGGGCGCAGATGGTATGCGATTTTGCGCCGCAGGCTGCGACCAAATGGCCCGCTGGCGCATCCTAGGGGATATGAGCAGCGGCTTCCTCGCCATCTCGCTCGACCCTGGCTGCCTGCGACGGGCCGGGGCGGGCGACCGCGCGGCCCAGAAGGAGGTCTACGAGGCCACGGCCGGGCCCGTGTTCGCGCTCATCCGCCGCCTGGTGCGCGGCCGGGCTGCGGCCGAGGACGTGTTCCAGGACGCCATGATCCGCGTGCTCGATGGCCTGGCGGACTTCCGCGGCGAGGCCCCGTTCGGCGCCTGGGTGCGGCAGGTGGCGGTGCGCCAGTGCCTGATGCACCTGCGCTCGCCCTGGCAGCGGGCCCGCCGCGCGCTGCGGCTGGCGCCGGAGGACGCGGACGACGACCCGGCCGCCGTCACCGCGCCGCAGGAGGCGCACGAGCCGCCGCTGGCCGAACTGGTGGACCTGGAGCGGGCGCTGGCGCGCCTGCCCGGCACCGCCCGCGCGGTGGTGTGGCTGTACGACGTGGAGGGCCTGCGCCACGAGGAAATCGCCGCGCTGTTCGGCCGCAGCGTCAGTTTTTCCAAGTCCCAGCTTGCGCGCGCGCATGCGCTGCTGCGCGCGACGCTCCAGGGCGGGTTGCCGGCGCGCCCGGCGGGCCTGCCGGCCGACCACCTCGCAGCGCAGGGACAGATGCCATGAACGCAGTACCCGACCTTCGCAACCTGGCAGGGCGTGCCATCGAGCCGCCCTTCGGGTTCGAGCAGTTCGAGATGCGCCGCGCCCTCGTGCGCCATCGCCAGCGCACGACCGGCTGGAGCGCCGCGGCCGCGCTGGGGGTGCTGGCCCTCGTGCCCGTGGTGGCCTTGCTGACCCAGCCCGAGCCGGCCGCCCAGGTGATCGGCCGGCCGGCCGACGAGCTGCCGCCGCTGGCCGATGTCTTCCGCCAGCCGCCGGCACTGGTGGACATGGAGCGCTTCGCCGTGACCAGCGAACTGGAGGACTACATCGCGCTGCTCGACGCCCAGATCTCCGCCGCACGGCTGTCCGCGGTGCCGCGCGAGGAGCTGAACCGGCTCGAGAGCACGCGCGCCCGGCTGCGCGATTCGCTGCTGAGCGTGTCGCAGGCGCACGCGCTGCTCGACCTCTGACAGGACCCGACCCCCGACCCCGTGATGGAGATCCCCCGATGAGCACTTCCCCCCTGACCAGGACCCGGCGCTGCACCGGCCTTCTGGCCTCGATGGCGCTGGGTGCGCTGCCCGCCGTCACCGTGGCGGCCGACAGCACCGGGCAGCGGCTCCGCGACCGGGGGCGGGCCATGGGGCAGCCGGGGGCCCAGCCCCAAAGTGGCGAGCGGGCGCGCGGGCGGCGCGAGGCGCGGCGGGGCCAGGCGCAGGCGATCCGCCGGCTGGAGACGCAGCTCGAGGAGGCCCGCCGCCGGCTCGAGGCCAACTCGCGCGAGGTGGCGCAGCTCTCCAGCGAGCTCGGACGCACCTGGGCCGTCGCGCCGCCGGTGGCGGGCGTTGCGATGTCGCCGCGCGCGCTGCTCGGCGTGGTGGTGTCGAACGACCGGGCGAAGGAGGGCGCGCTGGTGCGCGAGGTCAGCCCCGGCGGGGCGGCGGAGGAAGCGGGCATCCGCGCCGGCGACGTGATCGTCGCGCTGGACGGCAAGGACGTCACCGGCGGCAATGATCCCGCCGGCGCGGTGCTCGCCTTCATGCGCGAGGTCGAGCCCGATCGAAAGGTGCGCGTGGACGTGATGCGCGAGGGCAGGAAGATGTCCTTCGACGTGATGACGCGGCGCGGCCCGTACACCTACGGGGCCGAGGCCATGCAGCGTCTCTTCAGTGGCCAGCCGGAACTGCGCGAGCGCCTGATCACCCTGGGGCCGGACTACGGCGGCGTGCGCCTGGAGGGCGTGGAATTCGCGACCCTCTCCGAGCGCCTCGGCCGGTACTTCGGCGTGACCTCGGGCGTGCTGGTGGTGCGTGCCGGCAACGACTCGCCCTTCGGCCTGCAGGATGGCGACGTGATCCTGTCCATCGACGGCCGCGTGCCCACCAACGCGCAGCATGCCGGCCGCATCCTGCGCTCCTACCAGCCCGGCGAGAAGGTGAAGCTGCGCGTGCAGCGCGACCACAAGGCCATCGACCTCGACACCACGGCGCCCGGCCGCGCCCGGCCGGGCGGCTAGTTTCCTCGAAGGCTGCGATTCCCACAGCCTCACCCTGGGCGCGACGCATGGAGTACCATCCCGGCGCTTCATGCGCCGCGCCGATTTTTTCTATGAACTGCCTCCGGAGCTGATCGCCCAGGCGCCGCTGCCGGAGCGTTCGGCGAGCCGCCTGCTCTGCCTCGACGGGGCCACCGGCGCAGTGGCCGACCGGCACTTCGCGGACCTTCCCGGCCTGCTGCGGGCCGGCGACCTGCTGGTGTTCAACGACACGCGCGTGGTCGCGGCGCGTGTGCCGGGCCACAAGCCCTCGGGCGGCAAGGTCGAAGTCTTCCTGGAGCGGGCCGTGGGCGAGGATCGCGCCTTCGTGCAGCTGCGCGCCAGCAAGCCCATCCGGCCCGGCCTCAGGATCCTGACCGCGGGTGGCGAGGTCGAGGTGCTCGGCCGCGCGCAGCACGAGGCCGGCGACCTGTGGGAGGTGCGCACGCCCGGCGAGCCGCTGGCCTTCTTCGAGGCGCACGGCAGCGTGCCGCTGCCGCCGTACATCACCCGTCCCGCCACCGGGGAGGACCGCCGGCGCTACCAGAGCATCTTCGCGCGCCAGCCCGGCGCCGTGGCCGCGCCCACCGCCAGCCTGCACTTCGACGCGGCGCTGGTGGCGCGGCTGGACGCCATGGGCGTGCGCCGCGGGCTGGTCACGCTGCACGTGGGGGCGGGCACCTTCCAGCCGGTGCGTGTGGATGACCTGTCGCGGCACGTGATGCACGCCGAGGCCTGGGCGGTGCCGCAGTCGCTGGTGGACGCCGTGGCCGAATGCCGCGCCGCCGGCGGCCGCGTGGTGGCCGTGGGCACCACCGTGACGCGCGCGCTGGAGTCCGCCGCCGCCGATGGCACCCTGCGCGCCGGCGCCGGCGACACGCGGCTGTTCATCACGCCCGGTTATGCTTTCCGCGTCGTCGACGCGCTGATCACCAACTTCCACCTGCCGGAGTCCACCTTGCTGATGCTGGTTGCCGCCTTCGCCGGCCGCGACAACGTGCTGGCCGCCTACGCGCACGCGGTGCGCGAGCGCTACCGCTTCTTCAGCTACGGCGACGCCATGTGGGTCACGCCGGCGCCGTCGGCCCGCGCGGGGCGGGGCGCATGATCCGCTTCGAGCTGCTGGCCACCGAGGGCGCGGCGCGGCGCGGCCGGCTGGTGCTGGACCGCGGCGTGATCGAGACGCCGGCCTTCATGCCGGTGGGCACCTACGGCACCGTGAAGGCCATGACGCCCGAGGAGCTCGGCAAGCTCTGCGAGGAGATCATCCTCGGCAACACCTTCCACCTGATGCTGGGGCCCGGCCCCGGGATCATCGGCGCGCCCGGCGCCCTCCCCGGCTT
>QGUX01000285.1 GCA_003242275.1 Pseudomonadota bacterium
ACGCTCGGTCTACCGCCGGCGCCGGCTTACAGATTCGTCCCAGCCCACCCCGACCCCAGATCCGGCGCAATCACCTTCATGAACGCCTCCACCGCATGCACCCCGCCGTCATAAACCTTGAACGCCTCCCACACCGCCAGCTTCATGTCATTCCGCGTCCCCCATTCCAGCCGTAGCCACACGATCCCCATCCGCTCATCCACCGCCACGACCCTCCGGTCGATCTTCCCGCGCAGCGGATTCCTCACATTCTGCGTCTTGATGTCCACGCAATCCGGCGTCCGCGTGCACTTCGGCCCCGCCATGAACGTGCCGTTCTCGATGCGGAACGCCTCCGGCGTGAACGGCATGTCCACGGCGACGAAGCTGCCGGCCTCCAGCCCCGCCGGGTAGAGCAGCGCGATCCGGATGGCTTCCTCCCGCGGCAGCAGCTGCTCGGGCCGCGGCACCTTGTTCATGGCCTCGCTGGGGGTGTCCAGGCCGTCGATGTTGAAGATGCTCCCTTCGGCCCGGCTGCGGGTCGCGACGGTCTCGATCTCGGTGATCTCCTGCCCCTCGACCTTCAGCCGCACCACCAGCAGCGCCGGGGCGCCGCTTTCCTCGATGACCACATGGGCGCCGGCGATGCCGGCGCGCTCGTCGATGAAGTCCTGCCGGTAGCCGCGCAGGCGGGTGACGGAGCGCAGCAGGTCGAGCTTGCCGAGCTCCTTCTCAATGCTGTCCTCGGTGACGCGGAGCTTGCCGGAGACGGGCAGGTCCGCCGTGTCGTGCTTGAGCAGGGCGTGCAGGTAGGTGGTGACCATGCCGCGCAGGCATTCCCGGTCGCACCCGCCAGAGGCGGCCGGGCCCTCTTCCTGTGGGCGGTGGCAGGCCCGCACGGCCGGCAACTGATAGGTGACCAGGGCAGGTACTTCCCGCAACTGGAACTGACCGGCCCCCGTCGGCTAACCTGCGCCGATTTTTCGCAAATCCCGCCAAGAAATGACCCAACCCGTAATCATCGCCGGTGGCGGCATCGGCGGCCTGACCGTGGCCCTGACCCTGCACGAGCTGGGCATTCCCTGCCAGGTGCTGGAGGCCGTCCCCGAGCTGCTGCCCCTGGGCGTCGGCATCAACCTGCAGCCGAACGCCGTGCGCGAGCTGTACGCGCTGGGCTTCACCGCCTCGGACCTGGACCAGATCGGCGTGCAGACGAAGGAGTTCGCGCTGGTCGGCCTGAACGGCAACGACATCTATTCCGAGCCGCGCGGCATGGCCGCGGGCTACCTGTGGCCGCAGTACTCGGTGCACCGGGGCAAGCTGCAGATGATGCTGCTGAAGGCGGTGCAGGAGCGGCTGGGCGCCGGCGCGGTGCGCACCGGCCTGAAGGTGGTGGGCTACCGCAACCACGAGGCCGGCGTCACGGTGCTGGCGCAGGAGCCGGGCGGGGCGCGCCATGAGCTCGAGGCCTCGCTGCTGATTGGCGCGGACGGCCTGCACTCGGCGGTGCGCCAGCAGATGCACCCGACCCAGCCGCCCATCCACTGGGGCGGGGCCATCATGTGGCGCGGCGTGACCCGGGCGAAGCCCATCCGCACCGGCGCCTCCTTCGTGGGCCTGGGCACCTCGCGCCACCGCGTGGTGTTCTACCCGATCTCGCAGCCTGACCCCGACACCGGCCTGGCCGACATCAACTGGATCGCCGAGTTCACCGTCGACCCGGGCGCCGGCTGGCGCAATGGCGACTGGAACCGGCGCGTGAAGCACGAGGAGTTCGTGCACTACTTCGAGCAGTGGAGCTACCCGTGGATCGACATCCCGGCCATGCTGCGCGGCGCGAAGGATGTGTACGAGTACCCGATGATCGACCGCGACCCGGTGCCGACCTGGCGCGATGGCCGCGTGGCGCTGCTGGGCGATGCGGCGCATGTGATGTACCCGACCGGCTCCAATGGCGCCAGCCAGGCCATCGTCGATGCGCGCGTGCTGGGCGCCTCGATGCTCGAGCACGGCGTGACCGAGCAGGCGCTGGTGGCCTATGACACGCGCCTGTGCCCGGAGATCTCCCCGCTGATCCTGCGCAACCGCGGCGCTGGCCCGTTCGGCATCCTCAACATCGTCGAGGAGCGCTGCGGCGGCGCCTTCGACAACATCGAGGACGTGGTGCCGCGCGCCGAGCTGGCGGAGTTCATGGAGCGCTACCGCCAGGCCGCGGGCTTCGCGGTGGCGAAGCTCAACGCCTCGCCGCCCATCATCCCGCCCGGCGTCCGCGCCCGGGTGGCCTGAGGGGAGGAGGGCGCCGATGCTGCGGCACTACGTGTTCATCCGCTACGCGGCCGGCACGCCGGAGGCGCATGTGGCGGAGTTCTGCCGCCGCATGCGGGCGCTGGAGGAGCAGATCCGCGAGATCATCTCGCTGGACATCGGCCGCGACATGCTGCACGAGGCGAGAAGCTGGGATGTGATCCTGGACATGCGCTTTGCCTCGCTGGAGGACCTGCGCACCTACCAGAAGCATCCGGCGCATGTGGCGGTGATGCAGTTCAACCAGCCCCATGTGGCGGACGTGGGGGCGGTGGATTTCATGGAGCCCGTCGCTCCTTAGCCCCGGGCGACGATCAGGCCGCTCCGGTAGCCTCGGGGATCAGGACATGGGCCGTCGACGGCGGATCGCCAGCCTCAGGGATCCTTCGCTCAGTGACCGGGACCGGATGGGCGCCTCCGCGGCCATCCCCCGCGCAACCCCCCGCCGGCGCAGCAGTTCCAGCTCCGTCGCCGCCATCGGTCCCCCGAACAGGTAGCCCTGCTGCACATTGCAGCCCCGCTCGAGCAGGAACGCGGACTGCGCCTCGGTCTCCACGCCTTCGGCCACCACCCCCAGCCCCAGCTCATGGCCCAGGGCAATGATGGCTGCCGCCAGCGCGCTGTCGCGCCCGCCATTGGTGATGTCGGTGACGAACGCGCGGTCGATCTTCAGTTCATCCACCGGGAAGCGCTTCAGGTAACCCAGCGACGAATACCCGGTGCCGAAGTCGTCCAGCGACAGGCCATAGCCGCGCGCGCGCAGCTTCTCGAGCATGGCCACGCCGGCCTGCACATCGCGCATCAGCAGCGTCTCGGTCATCTCCAGCATCAGCAGGCCCGGCGCCAGGTCGAACTGCAGCATCAGCGCGTCCAGGTGCGTGACCAGCGCGTCGTCGACGAGGCTGGGCGCGGCGAGGTTGACCGCCAGCGGCATGGCGGGCAGCCCGGCATCGCGCCAGCAGCGCAGGTGCCGGCAGGCGCGCTCCAGCACCCAGCGGGTCAGCGGCAGGATCAGCCCGCTTTCCTCGGCCAGCGGAACGAACTCGGCGGGACCGAGCAGGCCACGTTCGCGGTGCTGCCAGCGCACCAGCGCCTCGGCGCCGACGATGGCGCCGTCGGTGGCATCCACCTTGGGCTGGAAGTAGAGGCGCAGCTCGTCCTGCTCGATGGCGCGCCGCAGCTCGGTCTCGAGCAGCAGCCGGCGCGTGGCCAGCGCGTTCATCTGCGGGTTGAAGAAGCGGTGCTGGGAGCGCCCGCTGTGCTTCGCGGCATGGACGGACTGCTCGGCGCAGGTCATGAGCTGCGGCAGCTCCGGGGCATCTACCGGGAAGAACGCCACGCCGATGCTGGCGGTCAGCACCAGCGACTGCCCGTCCACGGCCATGGGCGCGGCGACGAGCTGCCCGAGCTGCTGCGCCACCGCCGTGGCCTCGTCCTGCTCGCGCAGGTGCGGGACTGTCCTTTATACAAATCCCCGGCCCCCAGAACCGTACCAGATTCCGTTTTCCCGTTTTCTTCTTGAAAAAA
>QGUX01000042.1 GCA_003242275.1 Pseudomonadota bacterium
AAGCGCATACGATATTGGGGTTCCCCTCGTGGGCCCCGAGATTTTTATAAGAGACACCCCCGAAGCCCGTGCCGACCTTCAGCTGCAGGTCGAGGATCAGCACGTCCACCGCCTGCTCCGTGAGGGCGCGCAGCGCCGATCTCTCGTCGGCCACGGTCTCCAGCACGCGCACGCCCTCCTCCTACACCAGCAGCTCGCGCACCCGCTCGGCGATGCGCGGCGAATCCTCCACCAGCAGGACGCGCAGCTCGTTTCCCGCCAGCGGCGTCATCAGTTCATGAGTCCGTTCCGCAGCGCATACGAGGTGATGTCGGCGTTGGACTTGAAGGACATCTTCTCGAGCACCCGCGTGCGGTAGGTGCTCACGGTCTTCACGCTCAGCGACAGCTCGCTGGCGATCTCGGACACCGACTGCCCGGACGCCAGCTTGCAGAAGATCTGGAACTCGCGCTCGGACAGGCCGGCGTGCAGCGGCTTGTCGTGGTCGGTGTCGAGCTCGGACACCAGCAGCTCGGCGAGGCTGGCGCTGACATAGCGCTTGCCGGCCATCACCTGGTTGACGGCCTTCATCAGCTCGTCCGGCGCGCTCTCCTTCGACAGGTAGCCGCTGGCCCCGGCCTTCAGCACGTTCACGGCGTATTGCCGCTCGGGATAGGCGGACAGCACCAGCACGCGCGTCTCGGGATAGGAGGCGCGCACGTGCTTGAGGATGTCGAGGCCGCCACGGTCCGGCATGTTGATGTCGAGGATCAGCAGGTCGAAACGCGCGCCGCGCAGCATGTCCAGCGTCTGGGACCCGCTGGAGGCTTCGGCGATGGACGCGAAGCGTCCGTTCTGCTGCAGGTACTGCCTCAATCCGGCGCGAACGAGCGCATGATCGTCCGCGATCAGAACCCTGGTCATAACTGCTCCCTTGCCCGACTCCCCGGGCGGTCTGCCGGAAATTCTTGCCCAGCCAGCGGTCCAGGCAACGCAGTCGCCAACCGCAGCATACGTCGGATGAGTCCTACGTGGTCAAGCGGGCGACCGTTCCTACAGTTTTTTTCGCTCCGCTCCCACAGGCGAATCGTCGCGACTGGCCGACACTGGCCTTCGCGCAGGGCCGGGCGGGATGAAGCCGGTGATGCGCGCAACCGAGGAGAAACTGATGACGAGACAACCCGGACTGGTGGTGGTGGCATTGGCAGGGCTCCTGGCCGCGGGCCTTGCCGCCTGCGAGAAGAAGGGTCCGCTGGAGCAGGCCGCCGAAGAGGTGGATGAAGCCGTCGACACCGCCAGGCGCGGCGAAGAGTCCACCGCGACCAAGGTGGACGACGCCATCGACGAACTGCGCGAGTGAGCTTCAGGCCTTGAGAGTCACCCGCCTGCGCCAGGTGGCACGGCGCAGGCGGGCGCGGCGACGGTCGTCGGCATCACACTCGGCCAGGGCGCCCCGCCCCAGCACCTGTCCCCACGGCCGCAGCGTGGGGTGCGCATCCAGCGCGATCTTCACCGACGTCAGGATGGGCACGGCGAGGAAGGCCCCGCCGATGCCCCATGCGGTCGCGCCCACCAGCACCCCGGCGATCACGATCAGCGGGTTCAGCAGCAACCTCCTGCCCAGCAGCAGCGGCGTGACGAACTGCGACTCGGCAATGTGCAGCAGCAGGAACACGATAGCCGGCAGCAGGATCACGCCCGAGGCGCCATGCTCGGCCAGTCCGCCGGCCACGATCACCAGCGTGGTGATCATCGCGCCCACGATGGGAATGAAGTTCATCAGGCCGGCGATCAGGCCATAGGCGGCGGCGTCCTCGACGCCCATCACCGTCAATACGAGGCCGGTGACCACGCCGAAGACCAGGTTGATCAGCGTCACCAGCTGCAGGTAGTACGCCGCCTGCGTGCGGATGGACACGCACACCCGCAGCCACGCCCGGCGGCGGTCGCGCGTGCGCACCGCGGCCAGTGCAGCCCGGCCGACACTGGTGCCGCAGGTGAGGATGAAATGGCAGAGGATCAGGCTGGTGCCGATCGCGACCAGGGAAGAGCCGATGCCTGCCGCCAGCGGCGTCAGCATCTCCAGCAGCGCGCCCGGTTCGCCCCGCATGTTCCTCTGGCCGGTCCAGCGCGCAGCGAAGTCGTAACCGGCATCCACCAGCTCGGGCGCGCGGGCGGCCAGCTGTGCCAGCGGCATGTGCACGGCCCACAGCAGCGCCGCACTGGCACCCAGCAATGCCGCCAGCGACAGGATGGAGGCAATGGCGCGCGGCAGGCCCAGGTGCGCGGCGCGGTTGACGACCGGGAAGAGCGCGATGGACAGCAGCACGGCGGCCAGCGCCGGCACGGCGATGGTGCGGCTGAAGATCAGCACGCCCAGCAGCAGCAGGACCACGCAGCCCTTCATCAGCCGGACCAGGCGGTCGCGGCCCACCGTGGTCACCGGCACGGCGCGGATCTCGCTCACCGGCCGGCTCCCGCCAGGTTCATCAGCATCGCCAGCAGGCCGCGGCCGTGACCCCGGCCGCGGCCGCGCCGGCGGCGTCGACCGATGGCGACCGATGCCAGCGCGCCCAGCAGCGCGGCAGCCATGCCGCGGCGGCGCGGGTCGAGCAGGAAGCGCATGGCGCGGCTGCGTGGAAACACATCCTCGTCCTCGTGGCCGGGCTGGCCGGCGAACAGCACGGCGCGCAGCCGCTCACGGCTCTTCTCGAGCTCGGCGGTCAGGGCAGCCGGGTCCATTGGGCGAACAGCTCCCTGTCCTTGGCGAGTTCATCCCGCAGCAGTCCCGTCGCGCGGCCGTCGCGCGGCGAGCGCATCGCCACCGCCGCCGCGATCGCCGCGATGGCCAGCAGGGCCCCGGCGCTGGTGGCCACGTACGCGAAACGCCAGGGTGTTTCCCAGAGCGCGACCAGGCCGGCCATCCATGCCGCCGCCAGGCCGGCGAGGCCGGCCAGCATGGCCAGCGCCAGCCAGCACAGCCGCTTGGCCAGCGCGGCCCGGTACTCGCCGAACGCCGCCGCGCCAAGCCCGGCGTAGGCCCGGACATGACGCACCAGCGGATCGAGTACCGCGAGGAGATGCAGCCCTATCGCCGGCATAGCAGCGCGCCGGCGAGCAGGCCGGCCGCCGCGGAAATGCCCACGGCGGTCCATGGCCGCTCATGCACATAGTCGTCGGTGGCACGGACCGCGCGACGGGTGCTGTCGGCGGCGAGCTCCAGGCTGTCGCGCGTGGCCGAACGCACGCGCTCGATCGAGGACTCCAGCTTGGCGCGCACGCGGGCGATGTCGGCATCGCTCACGTCGGAGACCCGCCGCAGCAGCTCCTCGACATCGTCGAAGAATTTCTGCAGTTCGGTGCCGCGGCGACGCAGGGCCTCACCCGAGCGATGCAACGCATCGCCAGTATGCTGTCCCGCCTGGTGCGCGAAGTCGGCGAGGTTGTCGGCTGCCCTTCCCATTGTTCATACCCTCCGGTTCCGGCCCAGCAGGAAGGTGGCCAGTGCCACCACCAGGAACACCACGAACAGGATCTTCGCGATGCCCGCGGCACCGGCAGCGATACCGGTGAATCCCAGCAGCGCGGCGATCAGCGCGATGACGAAGAAGACGACGGCATAGTGAAGCATTGCACTCCTCCAGGCCGGCCGGCGGCCGGCTTTCGGACATCCTCTTCCAGGCCGCATCGGACGTCAGCGGCGACGGCTTCCTTTCCGGTGTAGGAGTGACCTGACCCTGACGTCCTGGCCTTCACGCCTGCTGCCGCAAGGAAGGCAAGCAACGGCGTGGGCTAGGACGCCCCCTATGCTCCCTGACGTCCCGCACCTACAGCCCGGGCAATCGCGGCAGGTGACCATGCCAGCCGGTTGAGAACTGCGGCCCTTCCGCAAGGAGTACCGTCATGACCAGAAGCAAGACCCTGTCCCTCGCGGCCTCTGCCGCGCTCACGCTCGCGTTGGCGGCCTGCAACCAGGCGGAGCCACCGGCGGAAGTCGCTGCGGACGTCGCCGAGGCACAGGCCGAGCGCAGCGAGTCCATCGCCGAAGCGCGGATGGAGGAATCGGAGGTGCAGTCCGAAACGGCCCGCGCGGCCGCGTCGGTGGATCCGGACGACCGCGGCGACGCCCTCGAGGATCGCGCCGAGGCGCGCTACAACACGGCCATCGCCGAGGCCCGCGGCGACCTCGAGGTGGCACGCCAGGGCTGCGAATCCCTGAGCGGCGCGGCACAGGAGGACTGCAAGGACAGCGCGCAGGCCACCTACGAGGCCGCGCGTGACAGCGCGGAGCAGCAGCTGGATGCGGCCCGCCGCGCCAGCGACCAGATCCAGCAGCGCGACAACCGCTGAACGGCAACGACACGAGGAGGAGACATGAACCGCGACATCATCGAAGGCAACTGGCGGCAGATGAAGGGCAAGGTCAAGGCCCGCTGGGGAAAGCTCACGGATGACGAGCTCGACCAGATCGAGGGCAACTACGAGGTCCTCCTGGGAAAGATCCAGGAGGCCTATGGCATCTCGCGCGAGGAGGCCGAGCGCGACCTGTCGCAGCTGAACTGATCATCGGGGAAGCAGCAGCAGGAAAAAGGGCCCGGGTTTCCCCGGGCCCTTCTGCTTCCACCTCCAGGGTTCCACGGCGCCGCGTCAGCGCTTGACCTGGAGCTGGTTGTCCACCGACTTCACGCCCTCGACGTCGCGGGCGATGCGCCCGGCGGTGCGGGCTTCGGCCTCCGTATCCGCCCAACCCGTGAGCGTCACCGCTCCGTTGGTGGAATCCACGTTCACCTCCAGCCCTTCGACTTCCTTCGAATCGAGCAGCTTCGCCTTCACCCTGGCGGTGATGCTGACGTCGTCGACGTACTGGCCGGCCGTGGACTGGCCGCGGAACACATTGCAACCCGGCAGCGCGACACCGGCCATGAGCACCACGGCCAGGCTCCTGGTAAAGATGTTCATTGAACCTCCAAGACGTATGACACCGCATTCACGGTGCAGGCACTTTGCGGACGCGACCGATGCGGCGACACGGGACCGGGCCGCTGCCTGCTGTAGGAGGCGGCGCCGGCATGGGGCCGCGCGGCGCCGTCGGGCGGAATGCACGGGCGCGTCCGGACATCCTCCTACACCTGCTCGGCGGAATTCGCCGCTTTGCCGCATCGGCACCGTGAAAGATCGTGCACGCATCCGGGGCATCGTGGACCCCGTCGAACAGAGGAGAAGGCAATGAAGAATTCGATCAGGTCGGCCACCTGGCTGGTGGCGCTCGCGGCACTGGGCCTGTCCGCAACCGCGACCGCCCAGGGGTTCTACGTGGGTGCCTCCGCGCAGCAGTCGCGATTCGACGCGGATGACTTCGACATCGACGACGTGGACGACGAGGACACGGGCTGGAAGATCTTCGCCGGCTTCCGCCCCGTCCCCAACTTCGGGCTCGAGGCCGCCTACACGCACTTCGGCAAGGCACAGGCCCCTTCCGTGGCCGTGGGTGGCCCGCTCGAGGCCAAGGCCGAGGCCTTCTCCCTGTTCGGCGTGGCCCTGATGCCGGTGGGGCCGGTGGACCTGTTCCTGAAGGCAGGCGCCTCGCGCCTGGAATCCAAGGGCAGTGTGGGCGCGGTGTTCTTCGACGACGACGAAATCGAGTTCGCCTATGGCGCGGGCGTGCAGTTCAACCTGGGGCCGCTCGGCCTGCGGGCGGAGTACGAGAAATTCGACACCGACGTCATCGGCGACCTCGACGTGATCTCGGCGGGCGTGGTGTTCACGTTCATGCCGCGCGAGTAGCAGGACGGCCGGTCATGCCGCGCAGTCCGCCGCGGCATGACCGGCCCCGGATGACGATGTCCGCCACGTGCTGGCCTTCAGCCCCCCGCTCCGAGGGCGCCGCGGATCAGCTTCTTCATTTCCTCGCCGACGACGTTGTCGCGCCCGCCGGCATTGTTCTCCAGCGCGTCGAGCACGGTCTTGCCGGCGTCATCGACGATATCCAGCCGCGCGCCCCTGTCGATGAGGAACTTCGCCACGCGCACCCAGTCCTGGCTGATGGCGCCGAAGAGGGCGGTCTGGCCCTGGCGGTTGGTCATCGAACTCGGCCGGGCAATGATGGCGGTGCGGCTGCTGGTGTCGGTGATGCGCGCGTTCACGTCGGCACCGGCGTCGATCAGCATGCCGATGACGGCGATGGCATTGTCCTGCGGGTCGCCGATGGCGATCGGGCCCTGGCCGCCCTGCTGCAGGCCGCGCGAGGCGCCAATGGCGGCCGCCGCCATCAGCGGCGTCACGCCCATCACGTTGGGCAGCTCGGGCAGCGCGCCATGGTCCAGCAGCAGCCTCACCGCCTCGCGATCCACCGACAGCGCGGCGCGCAGCAGCGGCGTGCAGCCGGTGGTGATCAGGTCGTCGGTGAAGCGGCCGCGGAATGGCCGATGCATGTTGAGCTGCGTGTTCGGGTCCACGCCCATCTCGAGCAACCGGCGCATCACCTGCAGCGCGCTGTTCACGGGCGCGGGCCGGGGCGCATCGGTGAAACCGACGCCACTGATGCCCTCTTCGGCAGTGCCCTGGGCGCCCGGCGCGGACACGGGCGGACCACCCCGTCCGGCAACGCC
Source organism: Pseudomonadota bacterium (assembly GCA_003242275.1). Next base: position 6,588 of record QGUX01000042.1, read on the forward strand.
CCGGGTACGCATGTCGGCCGTCAGGTACAGCGCCGTGCGTCCCCACCAGTCGGACAGGTGCGGGTTGGCACCGCGATCCAGAAGGTAGTTCGCGATGGCGTAATTGTTGTTGTCGATGGCGTTCATCAGCGGCGTCACGCCCTCGGGCGTGGGCCGGTCGACGTCAGCGCCGGCGTCGAGCAGCAGCCGGACGCATTCCAGGCACCCGAAGCGCGTGGCGAACAGCAGCGGCGTGAGTCCACCGGTGTTGCGGTACTGGGCGCGCGGCTCGGAGGTGATCTGGTTGCCCCAGTCGTTGGCGGCGGCGCGCGTGTCGACCTCCGCCCCATGGCGGATCAGCAGCTCCACCACCTCGGGGCTGTTGGCGGCTACGGCCCACATCAGCGCGGTCTGCTCGCGATACTTCTCGCGCTCGTTGACGCGCGCTCCGGCCTTCAGCAGCTTCTCGGCAATGGGGCGCGAACCCACCCGGGCGGCGATCATCAGCGGCGTCTGGTTGTCGTCGTTGCCGAGGTTCGGATCGGCGCCCGCTCCCAGCAGCATCTCGACCAGCTTCACGTCGGCGACCGAAGCCGCCTCGGACAGCGCGGTGGCACCCAGCACGTTGCGCGCATCCGGATCGGCGCCGCGGGCCAACAGCTCTCGCACCAGCTCATGGTCGACGCGGTGCACCGCCCACATCAGCGCCGTGGAACCGTCGGGAAGCAGCTCGTTGACGTCGGCGCCCGCCCGCAGCGCCTCGATGGCGCCCTGGCGGTCGTCGTCGCGGACCAGCTGGGCGAGGCTGGCGGCGGAAGCAAGGCCGGGAAGCAGCAGCGCGAGCAGGGAAAGCAGCAGTTTCTCGTGTGGCATGGGGACTTTTGCAGCAGAATCGCGGCTATGGTGCTCCGCCCCGGTGCAAAGCTCAACCGCTGGCCAGACGGGACCGATGCCGCTGCGGCACGCGAAACCCCCTGCCGGGCGCCGGCGGAGCACGCGCATGCGCGATGAAGTCACGGGCCGCCACGGAGGCACGGGCCTGGGCGCCAGTGCGCGGCAGCTGCGGGCGATGTTCTCGCAGGCCGCAGTGGGCATCGCCATCGTCGACGAGCGCGGCCGCGTCCTCGACGCCAATGACAAGGCATGCGCCATGCTCGGCTACGGTGCCGACGAACTTCGCGGCAAGACGGTACTGGAACTGACCCACCCCGACGACGTGGAACGCACGCGCGAGCAGATCGCGCGGCTCATCCAGCACGAAGTCACGAGCTATACCATCGAGAAGCGGTACGTGCGCAGGGACGGATCCGCCACCTGGAGCAACACCACCGTCACGCTGCTGCGCGGGCTGCCGGGACAGGGCCACCAGTTCTTCGGCATCCTGCAGCCCCTGGACGACCGCCGGCAGAACGAAGAAATGCGCAACCGCCTCGCCGCCGTGGTCAACTCCTCCGACGACGCCATCATCACCAAGACGCTCGACGGCATCATCACCACGTGGAACCCGGCGGCCGAGCGCATGTACGGATACCGGGCCGACGAGGCCATCGGCCGCCCGGTCATGATGCTGATTCCGGAGGACCACGCCGAGGAGGAGCCGGCCATCCTGCAGCGCCTGCGCCGTGGCGAGCACGTGGACCACTACGAAACCGTGCGCCGCCGCAGGGACGGCACGCTGATCCACGTGTCGCTGTCCGTGTCGCCGCTACGGGACGGCACCGGGCGCGTGATCGGCGCCTCGAAGATCGCGCGCGACATCACCCGCCAGAAACAGCACGAGGCGGCGCTGCGCGATGCCGACCGGCGCAAGGACGAGTTCCTGGCCACGCTGGCGCACGAGCTGCGCAACCCGCTGGCACCGATCCGCCAGGCCGCCGCGCTGGCCGGCGCGCCCGGCGCCAGCGAGGAACAGAAGCGCTGGGGCCATGAAGTGATCGCGCGCCAGGTGCGGCACATGTCCGCGCTGCTCGACGACCTGCTAGACATCGCGCGCATCACGCGCGGCTCGTTCGACCTGCGGCCCGCCTCGACCACGCTCGGCGCCATCGTCGATGCCGCACTGGAGACCGCGCGGCCGACCATCGAGGCGCGCAGGCACTCGCTGCGCGTGGACCTGGAGCATCGCGAGGCCGAACTGGTGGGCGATCCGCTGCGGCTGTCGCAGGTCCTCTCGAACCTGCTGACCAACGCGGCCAAGTACACCGATCCCGGCGGCAACATCGCCGTCCGCGGCAATGCCGGCGACACCCAGGTGGAACTGGCCGTCATCGACGACGGCATCGGCATCGCACCGGAGATGCTTCCCGAAGTGTTCGGGATGTTCACGCAGGTGAAGTCCGCGCGGGCCCGCTCCGACGGCGGCCTGGGCATCGGCCTGGCGCTGGCCAGGGGCCTGGCGGAACTCCACGGCGGCAGCATCGAGGCGCGAAGCGAGGGGCCGGGCCGCGGCAGCGAGTTCATCGTGCGCATCCCGCGCAGGCTTCCCGACGCCTCGACGCAGGCGGAAACGCCGGCCGCCCCCGCGGCGGACTCCGCCTCGCGCACCGTGCTGATCGCCGACGACAACGAGGACGCGGCGCAGACCTTGGCCATGCTGCTGGAGGTCTTCGGCCACCGCGTGGCGGTGGCGCACGACGGCGAGCAGGCGCTGCGCTGCTTCGAGCAGATGCGACCGGAGTTCGCCCTGCTGGACATCGGCATGCCGGGGATGGACGGTTACGAGGTCGCGCGCCGCATCCGCGCGCTGGGTCGCCCCGTGACGCTGGTCGCGCTGACCGGCTGGGGCCAGGCCACGGACAAGGCGCGCGCGATGCAGGCCGGTTTCGACCGCCACTTCACCAAGCCCGTGGATCCCGACCGCATCGTCGAGCTGCTCGCCACGCACTGAGGCCGTCAGCAGCCGGGCCCGCGAATGGCGGCGAGGAGGTCCTCGAATTCCCCGGATTTGAGCACGTAGGCCGCCGCCCCGGCGGATTGCGCCATGCGCACCAGTTCCGGATTGGAATGGCCGCTGTGGATGATGAAGCGCGTGCCGGGAAACTCGCGGCACAGCGCCGGCAGGCGCTTGAGCGCCGAGCCGCCCCGCAGCTCGATGTCGAGCACCGCCACCTGCACCTGGTGCGCGGCGATCAGCGGCGCGACGTCCTCGAGGTTGGCCGTGGTGGCGGCACACTTCAGTCCCGCCACCCCTTCGATCAGCGCCGGCATCACCATGCGCAGGTCGTCATTGTCCTCGGCGATGAGGATGCGCAGGGCCGCCTCGTCGTTTCCTGCCTGGGTTCCTATGACACTTCTCCCGTCCGCAGGCCCTCCGCGGGAGCGCGGCCGGCCAGATACTCCTGCAGCAGTTCCTCGATGCGCCCGGGGTCGGCGGGCTTGGTGAGGTGGACGTCGAAACCCGCGGCACCGGCGCGCTCGATGTCCCCCTTCTGCCCCCAGCCCGTCAGCGCGATCAGCAGCGCATGCCGTCCCCATCCGGTGCCGCGCATGCGGCGCGCCACTTCATAACCGTTGAGATCGGGCATGCCGATGTCCAGCAGGACCGCGTCCGGTTCGTGCTGCCAGCCGGCGCGCAGGGCTTCCTCACCGCTGTGCGCAGCGATCACATGGTGGCCCGCGTTGCGCAAGACCATCGCCAGCGCGGTGGCGGCGTCCTGGTTGTCGTCCACCACCAGCACGGAACCCTTCGGGCCCGCGGCTTCCGGCTCGCCCCTGCCGGCGACCGGCTGCTGCAGCGGCTGGCGAAGGCAATCGGCGGGCAGGCGGATGGTGAAGGTGCTGCCCATGCCGAGGCCGTCGCTGGCCGCCTCCACGGTGCCTCCATGCAGCACGACCAGGCCCTTCACCAGCGCCAGCCCGATGCCCAGTCCGCCCTCGGAGCGGTCGATGGCCGAGTCCACCTGCGAGAACATCTCGAAGATCGTCGGCAGCGCCTCGGGAGGAAGGCCGATGCCGCTGTCGCGCACGCAGAGCGCGACGCCCTCCGGGCCATGCCGTGCCACCAGCTCGATGCGGCCGCCGGCGTCGGTGTACTTGGCGGCGTTGGTCAGCAGGTTCGACAGCGCCTGCGACAGGCGGAGCGGGTCCACGTGGAGGTCGACGGGCGGGTCCTGCACGTCGATGATGAGCTCATGCCGCTTGGCCTCGATCAGCGGCCGGCTGGTCTCCACCGCGGCGCGGACCAGCGCGGCGAGCGACACGCGCTCCTTGCGCAGTTCCAGCCGGCCGCGGGTGATGCGCGAGACCTCCAGCAGGTCGTCCAGCAGCAGCGCCATGCGCGCCACCTGGCGGGCGATGATCTCGCGCGCCATTCTTGCCTGTGCCTCGTCGACGCGGCGCGCGCCCAGGAGGCGTGCCGCGTGGCGGATCGGTGCCAGCGGGTTGCGCAGCTCGTGCGCCAGCGTGGCCAGGAACTCGTCCTTGCGGCGGTCGGCCTCGCGCAGCGCCTCCTCGGTCTTCTTCAGGCGGCTGATGTCGAGGTTGATGCCGGCCCAGCCGGTGATGCGGCCCTCCTCGTCGCGCATCGGCACGCCCTGCGACAGCACGGGGTGGAATCCGCCATCGACGCCGCGGTAGCGGTTCTCGCGGTACCAGAAGCTGCCTGTCTGCACGCAGGCCAGCCAGGCTTCGGTGGTGGCCGCGGCCTCGTCCGGATGCAGCGCGTCGCACCAGCCGAAGCCCGCGCACTGCTCCTGCGTCAGGCCGGTGAGGCGCAGGAAGGAATCGCTGGCGTAGACGTTGCGGCCGCGCGCGTCGCATACCCACACGCCGAAGTCGATGGACTCGCCGATGGCGCGGTACAGCTTCTCGCTGCGCCTGAGTTCGCGCGTGCGCTCCTCGGCCTCATCGAGCACGCTGTTGAAGGCACGCACCACCACCGAGAATTCCTCCACCGGCGTGTCCAGCGCGCGCAGGGTGGGATCGCGCCGGCTGACGATGTCGTCGGCCACCGAGGCCAGCGCCTCCACCGGCCCGGTGATCGCGCGCCGCAGGAACACCGCCAGCAGCAGCGCCACGCCCATCGACAGCAGCAGCATGGCGATGACGATTCCCGAGTAGCCGCGCACGCCGGCCCAGCGGTCATAGTGGGCACCGAGATAGATCACCCCCAGGCGCTCGCCATCCCGCCACACCTCGCGCACCAGCTCCATGCGGCCCTGCCCGAGGCGGGCCACCCCGGTGGGCTCGGGCGCCTGCGCCGGCGGTGGCGGCGCATCCTGCCGCGCATGGCTGGCCAGCAGGCGGCCATCGAAGGTGTACAGCGCGGCCGCGTCGATCCGCGGATTCTGGCCCAGGGCCGACAGGTTGCGCTGCGCCACGGGACTGTCGAAGAACGACAGGGCCGGCGAGGCGAGCTGCGCCATGATGGCCGCCTGCGTGGCCAGTTCGCTGGCGAGGGAGCGCCGGTATCCGGCCAGGTCGCGGTACAGCACCGCGGCCGTCATGGTCAGCAGGGCCACCGCGATGGTGGTCACCATCACCAGCCACAGCTTGCCCCGCAGCGAGGCGGTGGAACCGAAGCTCGACCTGAGCACCGGCGAGACCGAAGTGTTCACCGGCGCACCCTGGCCGCGACCGACAGCAGCTCCGAGCTGACGCGAAGCCCCCGGCCCTGCGCCGCCGGCAGCGAGATCTCGAAGCGGATGCGTTCCTCCTCCTTGAGGAAGTTGATCACGCTGCCCGCGTCGAGCGCACCCTCTTCCGCGGTGATCACCAGTATTGCGCGCTCCTCCACCGGCTTGAGCACCGCGCCCAGTGTCCAGCGGCGCGACGCGCCGACCACGAGCACGTCGGAACCGGCCGCCTGCGAAGGCGAGTCGATGCGGCGGATGCGCAGCGCGCGGCCGTCGACGCTGCGCCCCCTGGCCAGCTCCTCGAGGTTCATCGCGAGCGCGGCATCACCAAGCACCGCGATGCCGAGCGGCCGGTCCCGCGCGGCGCCGGGCGGCCATTGCACGTAACCGAGGAAACGCAGCACGAAGGCGGCCTTCACGGCGCTCTCGGCCTGCAGCTCGACGCCGTGGGCCGGGACGGATGCCACGTGCAATGCCAGCGCCCAGAGCGCCACGGCCGGCTGCACCAGGCGTGCACAGGTCCTGCCTCGGGCTCCTGCACCCATCAGTGACTCCAGCGCGCCTGCATCATTGCTCCTCGCCGGATCGGTCTGCCCTGAAGCGCAGGATATTCGCGCAGGCGGCTTTCGGGCAGGTTGACGTCCCGCGGCGACACCGTTCGACCGCGCGGGGGGCCTCAGGTGCTTTCCTGTCCCGCACGCCTCCTTCTCCCTTCGTTGATCCTTGCCTGTGGGGCCTTCATGCCAAGTTAGCAGGAGGGCGTTTCCCGCAAGCCGCAATGCGATGTAGGAACGCGCCTACAGGCAGGACGTCGCCGACCTCGATGCAGCGCCCGCACCGATGGCACGGATGTCTGCCCGCTGCGACCGTGCGTCCGTAGCCGGCAAGAAGGCTCCTAGGAGGAACGTCATGGGATCGAAGGGATTGAACGAACAGGTCGAGGAACTGCTGCTGCAGGCGCTGGAGACCGAGCGGGGTGGAATCAAGGTATACGAGGCGGCGATCTCCGCCGCGCAGAACGAGGACCTGCGCGAGGAATGGCAGGAGTACCTCGAACAGACGCAGCACCACGAGGAAGTGCTGACGGAGGTGTTCGACCGGCTCGGCCTCGACACGGAGAAGCAGACTCCCGGCCGCCAGGTGGTGGCCATGCTGGGTGAGTCGCTGGTGGAGGCGATCAACACCGCCAGGCGTACTGCCTCTCCCGAGGCGGCGGAACTGGTGGCCACCGAATGCGTGGTGCTGGCCGAGACCAAGGATCACCAGAACTGGGAGCTGATCGGCCGCCTCGGCGACCAGGGTGGCACGCTCGGCAAGGTGCTGAAGCCCGCGCACGAGGAAGTCGAGAAGGAAGAGGACCATCACCTCTACCACACCCGCGGCTGGTCGCGTGAACTGTGGATCCAGTCTCTGGGAATGCCGGCCGTGCTGCCTCCGCCCGAGGAAGTGCGCCAGGTCGAAACCGCCATCGGCGCGGCCCGCGCCGAGCAGGACCGGGACAAGATGACCTGAGGCATGGGACGGGCGGTGCGCCGCCGCTCTGCGCCAGTGGCTGCAGGACCGCCGCGCGGCGGTCCTGCCCCGGCCTGCTGCATCCCTGTTAACCTGACCCCACCGAAACGATACTTGGGCGGCCATGCAACCACGCTGGGGATTCGTGCGGCTGGCTTCGGTTGTCCTGGCGGGTTCGGTGCTCGTGGGCGGCCTGGTGTCCTTCGCCGGCTGGGCGTTCGACCTTCCGCGGCTCACCGACTGGTGGAACACCGGCATCACCATCAAGACCAACGCAGCGCTGTGCCTGGTGGCGCTTGCCGCGGCGCTGCTGCTGCACCATCGGGGAGCTGCCGGTCGCGTGCCGGAGCTGCTCCTGTCGGGCTTCGCCGGGCTGGTCGGCCTGGCCACGCTGTTCGAGCACCTCACCGGCCTCGACCTGGGCATCGACACGCTGCTGTTCGCGGAGGTACCGGGTTCACCCGCCACCACCTCGCCCAACCGCATGGGGCCACCCTCCGCCATCGGCTTCGGCATGCTGGCCTGCGCCTGCTGGTTCCTCGCCTACCGGCCGGAGAGCGTGCTGTCGATTGCGCTGCCGCTGGCCGTAGTGGTGTCGACGACGCTGTCGCTGCTGGGTTTCCTCTACATGGCCGATGCCATGTACCGTGCGCCGTTCTCCATCGACGTGCAGACCGCCGCGATGCTGTCGGCACTGGCGTGCTCGCTGATCGCCGCGCAACCGGCGCGTGAACCCGTGCGCACGCTGACCGAGAACAGCACTGCCGGCGACCTTGCACGACGCATCATCCCGCTGGCCATCATCGTGCCGGTGCTGATCGGCCTGGGGCGCATCCACGGCGAGTTGCACGGCTACTTCGACCTGAGCTTCGGCACGGCGCTGCGCACCACGGTGGAGATCGTGGTGCTCACGGCGGTGCTGTGGTGGACCATCCACATCGTCCGCACCCGCGACGTGCAGCGGCGCGATGCCGAGGAGGCCCGTTACCGCGGCGAGCGGCGCCTGCGCCGGGTGCTCGACGCCTCCGCGGTCCCCTTCATGGTGCTGGCGCCGGTGCGCGACGCCGACGGTGCCATCGTCGATTTCCGCTGGGCCTACGTCAACAAGGCGGCCGCCGCGGTATTCGGGCGCGACGGCGCGGCGCTTTCCGGCGCGCGCATCTCGGAGCTGTATCCGGGCACCTGGGAGGAGCCGGGGCTGCTGGAGCACTTCACCGCCGCGGCGGAACGCCAGGAAGTGCGCGATTTCGAGGTGCGCGCCATCGCCGCGGGCGTCGGCGGCTGGTTCCAGGTCATCGTCTCCTCGCTGGACCAGGACATCGGCGTGTGGTTCAGCGACGTGAGCGAGCGCAAACGCCACGAGATCGAGCTGAAGGAGGCGGACCAGCGCAAGGACGAGTTCCTGGCGACGCTGGCCCATGAGCTGCGCAATCCGCTGGCGCCGATCCGCATGGCCGCCACGCTGGCGCGCCGTCCCGGCAGCAGCGAGGAGCAGCGCCGCTGGTGCCAGGACGTGATCGAGCGGCAGGTCAAGCACATGTCGCTGCTGCTGGACGACCTGCTCGACGTCTCGCGCATCACGCGCGGCATCCTCGAGGTGCGCCGCAGCCCGACGCTGCTGTCGGCGCTGGTGGACAACGCCATCGAGACCTCGCGGCCACTGATCGACAGCCGCCGCCACCGGCTGGAGGTGGAGCTGGCCCGCGACGCCACGGTCAACGTCGATCCGCTGCGCATGGCGCAGATGATCTCCAACCTGCTGAACAATGCCGCCAAGTACACGCCGCCCGGGGGCCTGGTACACCTCGCCGTGAGGCTCGACGGTGAGGATCTCGTCATCAGCGTCAGCGACACCGGCATCGGCATCGCTCCCCGCGACCTGCCGGCCATCTTCAGGATGTTCTCGCAGGTCAAGTCGGCGCAGGACCGTTCCGAGGGCGGCCTCGGCATCGGCCTGGCGCTGACCCGGGGGCTGGTGGAACTGCACGGCGGCACCGCCACGGTGCACAGCGAGGGCGCGGGCAGGGGGAGCACGTTCACGCTGCACATTCCCCACGCGCTCGCCGGCACCGCGCCACCGGCCGCAATGAGGGAGGAGCGGCGGCGGACGGGAAGGCCGCTTTCCATCCTGATCGCGGACGACAACCGCGATGCGGCGCAGAGCCTCGCCATGCTGCTGGAGGCAGACGGGCACGAGGTCTTCGTGGCCTCCGACGGCGCTGCGGCACTGGAGGCTTTCCACGCCCGCCGCCCCGCCGTGGTGCTGCTCGACATCGGCATGCCGCGCATGGACGGCTTCGAGGTGGCACGGCGCATCCGCGCCTGCGGCGCCGCAGCAAAGCTGGTGGCCATCACCGGCTGGGGACAGTCCGCCGACCGGGATCGCTCGGCCGCCGCGGGCTTCGACCATCACCTGACCAAGCCCGTGGATTACGGCGTGCTGGCGGCGCTGCTCCAGGACCACCAGGCCGCCGCGGAACGCGCACCACGTCAATGAGTTGCGCCGCCCGGTAGGACGATCCCTACGGGGCGAATTGCCGGCTTCCCACCCGGTGTGGCATCGCGGCGCACGGCGGCATGCGCGATGATGGGGCCATGTACATCGGTCCGAGCGAATCCGAAGCGGCGGAATCCGCCGCCGCCGGAAGGGACGCCGCGCACGCGCAGGACGGCAGCGTCGCGGAAGAACTCGTCGAAGCGCTGGCCAGCGGGAGCTGTGATCCGGAACGCTTCGCCGAGCGTGTCATCCGCCACGAGGAATCCGACCCGGACGTGGTCTGGGACGTGCTCGCCCTGCTCGACCAGAACTACCGCCGCAAGCGCATCGACCGCAACACGTTCCTCGACCTGAAGGCACGCCTGCAGCGCCATTCGCTCGGCATGCCCGCCGAACCCGTGGCGGCACGGCGCGAGGCACCGCCCCGGGACGTTCCCGTCGTCCACGCCGTCGGGTCCGACACGCCCCGCCCCCTCCTCGCCTCCGGGAAAGCCCCCCGCAACCCAGGGGGGGAGGGGGGCGCCCTCG
>QGUX01000286.1 GCA_003242275.1 Pseudomonadota bacterium
CCTGTTGCGGGCAAGGCCCAGAAATTTAGGGCCTCCCTCAAGGTGAACCCGCTGCCCGCCGACCGGCTTGGGCCCGCTTCCTTCGGGCGCATGTGGGCGCGCACCACGGCGGCCATGGAGCACTCGTCGGTGAGTGCCAGCGCGCGATAGCCGAGTGCTGCCGCGCGTTCGACCAGCTCGCCGGGATGCGAGGCGCCGCGCAGGAAGCTGAAGTTGCTCAGCGCATGCAGCTCGGCGTAGTCCGCGACGCGGGCAGCCTTCCCTGTGCCGCCGGCGTGGCCATCAGGCGAAGCATCCATGCACGAACCAGCGCCGCGGCGCCTCGCACTCGCGGAAGATCCACCAGCGCGCGCCATCGGCCGCGCCGGCCACGTAGTAGTCGCGCGCGATCTGCCCGCCATCCCACCAGCCGGTCTGGATGCGCTCGGGGCCGCTGATCAGCGTGAGCGCCTGGCCCTCGTGGCTGAGCGCGCGCACGTGGCCCGTGGCATCGCGCTGCATCGTGAGCGGGCGGGGTGCATCCAGCAGTCCCAGCGGTCGGGCCACCCCGGCCGGCGCGGCATTGGAATCTCCCGGGGCGCGCAGCGGCTTCACCGCGGGCGCGGCAGCGCCCCGCCCGCCGGGCAGGCCAGCGGCCAGATGCTGCGGCCACACCCGCCGCTGCTGGCGCTCGGGCCGGTGCTCGTCGACCTCGGCCAGGCTGTACACGGCATCCTCGCCGAGCCGCGCCAGCAGGGTCTGGAGGAACTCGGGCGCCTGCGCCGCGGCCGGCGCACCACCCTGCTCGCCCACTGCCCACAGCGGCGCGCTGGCGGCGAGGAAACGCCGCGGCCTGCCGGCCAGCAGTTCCATGCGGTGCACGGGACCGGGCAGCGCCAGCCGTTCCAGCCGCGCCGCCAGCAGCGCGGCGAAACGCGCCGCGCGGTACTCGGGCGCCACGCAGCGCAGGATGCAGGTCGATGGTTCCGCATGGCGGTGATGCAGGCGCAGGGCGAGGCTGGTGATGCCGCGCTGGCGTTCGCGCAGGTACATCTCCAGCCGCTCCAGCGCCGGCTGCAGCGCGGCCAGCAGCCGTTCGCAGTCGCGCGTCTCGTAATCCGGGTCGACGCGTTCGCGGAAGCGTTCGGGCTGCGCCAGCGGCGTGCGCGGATCGGGCCGCGCGCCGGTGAGCCGGTCGAGCTGCCAGAGTTTGTCCGGGCCAATGCGCCGCGCCAGCCCGGCGCGCGGCAGGCGCAACAGTTCGGCCAGCGTGTGCACGCCCATGCTGGCCAGGCGCGCGAGGTCCTGCGCGGGCCAGCGCAGGTGCGTGAGCGGCAGCGGCGCGAGCCGGCTGGCCAGGCGCGCGGCATCGAGGATGCAGCAGTTCGCGCCGGCGCGCGCCAGCAGCACCGCCGCCAGCGGCGTGGGCGCCAGCGCCAGCCGCAGCGGCCGGGGAAAGGCCTCGCGCAGGGCCTTCAGCAGTGCCGGCAATCCGCCGAACAGGCGCAGGCTGCCGCCGAGTTCCAGCAGCAAGGCATCGCGGGATTCGAGCGCGACGCGCGGTGAAAACCCCTGCGCGCGCTTCACCAGCGCGGCAATGGGCGCAGGCAGGCTGCCCGGCACGGCTGTCTCGAACAGCGCCTGCCAGTCATCGCATTGCACGGCGGCCCACAGCTCGCGCGCATGGCGCGCCGGCGCGGCCGGCGCATCGGGCACCAGCCGCAGATGCACGGCGGTGCGACCCTCGGGGGAGGGCCGCGCGGGCGATGGCGGCGCGGCGGAAGGCTTCGCGGCACGCCGGGCGGTGATCGATGCGCCGCTGACGGGCCCTTCCGCATCATCGAAGAGCTGGGGCTGGTGCGGACTCATGGCAGCTCCAGTTCCAGCCGGCACGGCGCCAGTCCCCGTCCCTTCAGCAGTTCGATGCCCAGGCCCCGCGCCGTGCGCGCCACCGCCACGCGCAGCAGTGCCGCGGTGGGTTCGAGCGCCGCGCGCGGCGGACGGACCAGCACGCCCAGCGCCGCGCCCTGTTCGGCCGCCAGCGACAGCCGGCGCAGGGCCACCAGGCTGGTGCCGGCATCGACCCAGCCGAAGACGGTCGCGCACACGCCGGACAGGAGGCCCTGCTCCAGCGCCCACAGCGGTTCGGGCGCGCGCACCACCAGCAGCTTCGTGAGCGGCAGGCCCATGGCACGCCAGGCCGGTGCGAACAGCTCGAAGGGCGGCGCGACGAAGGCCGCGCAACGGTCCACCTGCGGTTCGAGGAGCTGCCGCAGCAGCGGCGCGAACAGTGTCAGCTCGCCATGGCCCGGGCCCGGCGCGACCACCTCGATGAGTCCGCGGCGCGGCCAGCCGCCACCGGGCAGCGCCGCATCCAGCGGCTCGAAACCCGTGGGCCACCCGGCCGGCACCGCCGCCCCACGTCCCCGCCAGAGGGACGGATGCCGCAGCAGCGCCTCGAGCTGCGCCTGATGGGATGTGGCCTGCATGGCTTCATTCCATCGGCTGGCGCAGGATGGTCTTCCAGCGGGAAGGGTCCGCGCGCCGGACGTCGGTCAGGTAGATCTCGTGGTGCCGGCCGCGCAATCCGGAGCGGGAACGGATGTGCGCATGCAGCCGCTCGATGGTGGGACCTTCGGCACTGAAGGGACCCACGTGCAGGATCTGCGCGCAGCGGCCCTCGTGGAAGACTTCGATGCGCAGCCTTTCGAGCGCGGGAAGCGCCTTCTTGCGCGCGGCCTCGGTGATGGCCTCGTCGAGCAGCGCGCGCGGCACGAAGTCGGGCTGCATGATCATCATGGTCCAGCGCCAGGCGGCACGCTCGCCGCGGACGAAGGCCGAAGAATCATCGGCCCACCACAGCCCCTCCAGCGGCATCACGGCGTAGTCGCGCTGCAGGGGGCCTTTCTTCACCATGAACTTCGCGGTGTAGGAAACCGTGTAGAGGGCCTCGACGGCCTGGGCATAGGCGGGCGAGGTATCGGGATCGCCCTGCCCGTCCACCATCAGGAAGGTGAATGCGGGCACGTCGACCTCGGCCACGGCCCTGGCCGAGGCCTGGTAGAACGCCTTGAGCTGCTTGCGAAGATCGAGCTTCTCCACAAGCCCTCCGCATCCCGGGCCTACAGCCCCAGGCTCCTGCCGCGCCGGACCACGCCCACCACCACGCCCTCGATCAGCATCTTCTGCTGCTTGAGGTCGACCTTGATGGGCTCGAAGTCCTCGTTCTCGGGCAGCAGCCACGCCACCGGGCCTTCCTGGCGGTAGCGCTTCACGGTCACCTCGTCTTCGAGGCGCGCGACCACGATCTGGCGGTTGCGCACATGGGCGGTGCGGTGCACGGCGACCAGGTCGCCATCGAGGATGCCGGCGTTCTTCATGCTCATGCCGATGACCTTCAGCAGGTAATGCGGCTGCGGATGGAAGATGGACGGATCGATGGAGAGATGGTCCTCGATGTTCTCCTCGGCGAGGATGGGACTGCCGGCGGCCACGCGGCCGATCAGCGGCAGGCCGAGCTGCTCGCGCAGCGCGTCCTTCAGCTGGATGCCGCGCGAGGAGCCGGGGATCAGCGTGATCACGCCCTTGCGCTCGAGCGCGCGCAGGTGTTCCTCGGCGGCGTTGGGAGAACGGAAGCCCAGCTCGTCGGCGATCTCCTTGCGCGTGGGCGGCATGCCCGTTTCCTGTACCGCGCGCTGGATAAGCCGCAGAATCTGGGTCTGTCGGGGCGTGAGGTCGGTATCGGGCATGGGGAGCTTCCGTAGCTGGATTTGCATACAGCCTACTGTGGATTTATACAGGTATGCAAGCCCGGCCTGAGATGCTCGA
>QGUX01000287.1 GCA_003242275.1 Pseudomonadota bacterium
AGTTCTAGTACGGTTCTGTGGGCTGGGAGATGTGTAAAAGGGCAGGGGCGCCAGCTTGTCAGGGAGATCCGAGCGGCGCCGGCCGCGCCGGTGGCCGGGGCAGTGGCCGGCGCGATCCGCGGCAGGTAGATCAGCCGCGGGGGCGGCCGTTCCCGTCCTTCCATTCGCCGCGCAGCACCTCGCCCTCGATGACATCGCCGTCCGGGCGCGGGGCGGTGCCGGCGCCCGGGTCGCGGAACTGCTGGAAGCGTGGATCCTGCTGCGCCTGGCGCAGTGCGCGGCGTATCTTCCACCACAGCCATCCCCACACGGCCAGCCCCAGCACCAGCGCCACGCCGAAAACCACCACCGAGAACATCAGGCCCACCACCAGCGCGCCCAGGGTGAGCAGCGCGCCGATGATGCGGCCCACGAGGCTCCTGGGGCCGGTGAGGCGGTAGGGTCCCCGCATGTCCGGGGACACCGTCCTATTCCTCGCGCTGGCTGCCGTCGACCGGGGCGCCGAAGCTGCCCGCGGAAGAGGACGACCACACCACGGTGGGTCGCTCGGGCGGCGGCGGCGGCGGCGGGGGCGGCATCACGGGCCTGGGCTCGCTGCGCACCGGCGCTTGCGGATCCGGCTTCAGGTCGGCGCCGGGTTCAGGGCGAGGCTCCGGACGGGGCTGGGACTGGCCGTCCGGGCCATTGCCGCCCTCGTGCGCGGGCGCGGCGGCCGTGGCTTCCTCGTGCGCGCCGCCGCTGCCGTTCAGGCCGGCGGCAGCCGCGGCTTCACCGCCACGCCCACCCCGGCCCCGGCGGCGGCGGCTGCGGCGCGAGCGCTTCTCGGCCGCGCCGGGTGCGGCGGCGCCGGCCTCGCTCGCCAGTGTGGTCTCGTCCGCGGCCTCCGTGCCGGAGGGTTCGGCGGCCCGCGCCTGCTGCTGTTGCTGTTCGCGCCGGGGCTTCTGCTCACCGCGCGGCGGCTGTGCCGCCTGCTGGCGGCGCGGTTCCTCGGACTTGCGATCCTTGTCGCGGCCCTGCTGGCGGTCGCGTTCCTTGTCCTTGCGCTCGCTGCGCTCCTCGCGGCCGCGCCGCTTGCGGTCACGGTCACGATCGCGCCCGCGCTCGCGTCCGCCCTTGCGCTCGCCCTGCGCAGCCTCCCTGCGCTCGCCGCCCGGGTCGTTGGCCGCCGGCGCATCGCCGAACAGGAAGCTCTTGAGGGCACCGAACAGGCCGCGGCGCGGCGGCGGGGGCGGCGGGGCGGGCGGCGGCGGCTCGGGGGCCGACGGCGCGGGCGCGGTGGGGATGATGGTGGTGACGGCCGGCACCGGCGGCGTGGGCCGCTTGGGCTGCAGCGCGGTGACGTCCGGCGCCGGCGGCGGCGCGGGGATCTTGTACGAGGTCTGCGCGTTCTCGGGCAGGCCGACCTCGTCGGTGCGGATGCGCCGGATCTCGAACTCCGGCGTCTCCATGTTCGGGTTCGGCACCAGGATCAGGTCGATGCCGCACTTCTCCTCGATGGCCGAGAGCGAGCGGCGCTTCTCGTTCATCAGGTAGGTGGCGACGTTGACCGGCACCTGCACGACCAGGCGGGCGGTGCGCTCCTTGCGGGCGTCCTCGCCGGCCAGGCGCAGGATGGCCAGCGCCATCGACTCCACGCTCCTGATCGTGCCCAGCCCCGCGCAGCGCGGGCAGGCGATGTGGCTGTGCTCGCTGACCGAGGGACGCAGGCGCTGGCGCGACATCTCCAGCAGGCCGAAGCGCGACAGGCGGCCGATCTGGATGCGGGCACGGTCCTGCTTGACCGCCTCGCGCAGCCGCTCCTCCACCTCGCGCTGGTGCTTGGAGGACTCCATGTCGATGAAGTCGATGACGATCAGGCCGCCGGCGTCGCGGATGCGCAGCTGGCGGGCGATCTCGTCGGCGGCCTCCAGGTTGGTGTTCAGCGCCGTGGTCTCGATGTCCGCGCCGCGGGTGGCGCGCGCCGAGTTGATGTCGATGGACACCAGCGCCTCGGTGTAGTCGATCACGATGCTGCCGCCGGAGGGCAGCTGCACCTTGTGCGCGTACGCCGACTCGATCTGGCTCTCGATCTGGTAGCGCGTGAACAGCGGCACGTCTTCCTGGTAGAGCTTCAGGCGGCGCTGTGCCTCGGGGGGCATGAAGCGCTGCATGTACTCCCTGGCCTTCTCGTAGGCGACCGGGTCGTCCACCTGGATCTCGCCGATGTCATCGGAGAGGTAGTCGCGCAGCGCCCGGGTGACCGGGTCGCTTTCCTGGTAGACCAGGAAGGGGGCGGGGCGGGACTTGATGCCCTCGGCAATGGCATCCCACTGCGCCTTGAGGTTGTCCAGGTCCCACTGCAGCTCCTCGACCGAGCGGCCCACGCCCGCGGTGCGGATGATGGCGCCCATGCCCTCGGGGATGTTCAGCTGGTCCATGGCATCGCGCAGCTGGTCGCGATCCTCGCCCTCGATGCGCCGCGAGACGCCGCCGGCGCGGGGGTTGTTGGGCATCAGCACCAGGAAGCGGCCGGCGAGGGAGATGTAGGTGGTCAGGGCGGCGCCCTTGTTGCCGCGCTCTTCCTTCTCCACCTGCACGACGATTTCCTGTCCCTCGGACAGGAGCTCGCGCATGTTGCGGTTGCCCTGGGGCTGGCCGTCCTTGAAGTATTCCTTCGAGATTTCCTTCAGCGGCAGGAAGCCATGGCGCTCTGCGCCATAGTCGACGAAGGCCGCCTCGAGGGAAGGTTCAATGCGCGCGATGCGCGCCTTGTAGATATTGGCTTTCTTCTGTTCCCGGGAAGGGATATCGATCGAAAGGTCGTAGAGCTTCTGGCCGTCGACCAGTGCCACGCGCAGCTCTTCCTGCTGCGTGGCGTTGACGAGCATTCGTTTCATGAATTCCACTCAGAAAATGGGGAGTGGCAGGCCGGAAGGCCGCGCGCGCGAAGACCGGCGCGGTGACGGGCCTGTGGAGGCAGAAGGTCGCCTCGAGCTGGACCAGGAGGCTGGCCAGAAGGCGCTGGATTGTCTGGTACAAGGTCTTCAAGCGAAGCCGCGCTCTCGTCTCTGACTACGACAGCGCCTGCAATCCTTTGTAACTGCTGCCGACCATGCGGGCTGAGGCTCACCCTCGCTACGGGGAACCACCAGACCCTCGGTCTGCCACGATGCTGCGGCTGGTGCCGCAAGGTTCCGTGCCGCTCGTTGAGGTGGGGCGCCAGGCAGACGCCGTCATCCGCCCGGTGGGGGCACGTGCGCCGGAGTATAATGCAAGATGCTTGAAAAACAAGGCTTTAGCCTTGAACAGGACGAAAATGGACGAATCTTCACGCCGCCATGCCGGCAATGACATTGCCGCCGACGGCGGGCAGGGGGGCGTGGACGGGGCGTCCGCTGCTGCATCCGGCGCCCCCCGGACCGCCGTGCGGCACGAGACCGTGGGCGCCGATGATGCCGGCTCGCGGGTCGACAAGGTGCTGCAGCGCCTGCTGCCCGGGCTGCCACGCACCCGTATCCTCAGGCTGCTGCGCCGGGGCGAGGTGCGCCTGAACGGCCGCCGCGTGGGCGGCGAGGCGCGCGTGGCCGAGGGGGATGTGCTGCGCATCCCGCCGGTGTCGCTGGAGGCGCCACCGTCGGCCGGCACCGGCGCGCGCCCCTCGGCGCAGCTGGTGAAGCAGGTCGAGGCGGCCATCCTACACGAGGACCCGCGCATCCTGGTGGTGGACAAGCCGGCCGGCGTGGCCGTGCATGGCGGCAGCGGCGTGTCCGCTGGCGTGATCGAGGCGCTGCGCGCCTCGCGTCCCGAGGAGACGCTGGAACTG
>QGUX01000288.1 GCA_003242275.1 Pseudomonadota bacterium
GCTCGAAGTGGTGGTGGATCGGCGCCATGCGGAAGATGCGCTTGCCGGTGAGCTTGAACGAGGCCACCTGCAGGATCACCGAGGCGGTCTCCAGCACGAAGATGCCGCCCATCAGCAGCACCACGATCTCCTGGCGCACGACCACGGCCACGGTGCCGATGGCGCCACCCAGCGCCAGCGCGCCCACGTCGCCCATGAACACCTGCGCCGGGTAGGTGTTGAACCAGAGGAAGCCCAGTCCCGCGCCCGCCAGCGCGCCGCAGAAGATGGCCAGCTCGCCCGCGCCCGGAATGGCCGGAATGCCCAGGTACGGCGCGATCACCGCATTGCCGCTGGCCCAGGCGAAGATGCCCAGTCCCACCGCCACCATCACCGCCGGCATGATGGCCAGTCCGTCGAGACCGTCGGTGAGGTTCACCGCGTTGCTCATGCCGACGATCATCAGGTAGGTGAGCGCGACGAAGGCGAACATGCCCATGGGCAGCGCCACGTTCTTGAACACCGGCACGAAGAACGTCGTCTCGGCCGGCGTGCCGGCCGTGTACCACAGCGTCAGCGCGGCGCCGAAGCCGGCCACCGACAGCCAGAAGTACTTCCACCGCGGCACCAGGCCGCGCGAGTTCCTCACCACCAGCTTCAGGTAGTCGTCGTAGAAGCCGACCAGGCCGCACAGCACCAGCACGCCGAGCACGATCCACACGTAGCGGTTGGTGAGGTCGGCCCACAGCAGCGTCGAGACCGCGATGGCGACGATGATCAGCGTGCCGCCCATGGTGGGCGTGCCGGCCTTCTTCAGGTGCGTCTGCGGGCCGTCGTCGCGCACCACCTGCCCCACCTGGTAGCGCGACAGCCAGCGGATCATGGCCGGGCCGATGAGCCAGGAGATGGCCAGCGCCGAGATCACCGCCAGGATGGTGCGCAGGGTCAGGTACTGGAAGACGTTGAAGAACGTCTCCCGGGTCGCGAGCTGCTGTGCCAGCCAGTACAGCATCAGTGGGCCTCGTGGGATTCGCCGGTGAGGTGCGCGACCACGCGCTCCAGCCGGTTCGAACGCGAACCCTTCACCAGCAGCGTGACGCCGGGATGCAGCTCGGCGTCCACGGCGCGGGCCAGGGCGTCGGTGTCGGGATACCAGTGCGCGCCGCTGCCGAAGGCCTCCACCGCCCGCGTGGACAGCGGGCCGGTGGCGAACAGGCGCTTCACGCCGCGCTCGCGCGCATGCGCGCCCACCTGCACGTGGCTCGACTCGGCATGCCCGCCCAGCTCGCCCATGTCGCCCATCACGAACCAGGGCTCGCCGGGCAGCGAGACCAGCACGTCGATGCCGGCCTGCATGGAGCTGGGATTGGCGTTGTAGGAATCGTCGATCAGGCGCGCGCCATGGCGCGTGCGCAGCGGGCGCAGCCGGCCGCCGACGGGCTGCATGGCGGCGAGCCCGGCGGCCACGTCCTCGAGGCCGGCGCCGGCGGCGGTGGCCGCGGCGGCGGCGCACAGCGCGTTGCGCACGTTGTGGCGCCCCCCGAGGTTCAGGGTGACGGGCACCTGCCCCAGCGGCGAGCGCAGCGTGAACGAGGTGACGAAGCCCTGGTCGGTGAGCGACTCGCGCACCCCGTGCGCGCTGAAGTCGGCGGGGGAATCCAGGCCGAAGGTCACGACGCGCGCGCGCGTCATGCCGCGCCACATCGGCGCATACGGGTCGTCCGCGTTGATCACGGCCACGCCGTCCTCGGGCAGCCCGGCGACCATCTCGCCCTCGGCGCGCGCCACGCCGTCGAGGTCGCCGAAGCCTTCGAGGTGCTCGGCGCCGGCATTGGTGATGAGGCCGATGGTGGGCCGCGCCACATCCACCAGCGCCGTCACCTCGCCCGGCGCATTGGCGCCGATCTCGATCACGGCGCTGGCCTCGCGGCCGGTCAGGCGCAGCAGCGTCAGCGGCACGCCGATGTGGTTGTTCAGGTTGCCGCGCGTCGCCAGGCATTCGCCGCGGCGCGACAGGATGGCCGCGGTCATTTCCTTGGTGGTGGTCTTGCCGTTGCTGCCGGCCACGCCGACCACCGGCCCGGCGAACTGCGCGCGCCAGCCCCTGGCGGCGCGCGTCAGCGCCGCCTGGCCGTCGTCCACCTCGATGACGGGCAGCGGCGGCGCCTCATTGGGCCGGTCGATGATGGCGGCCACGGCGCCGGCCTCGGCGGCGGCCTCGAGGAAGTCATTGCCGTCGAAGCGCGGGCCGCGCAGCGCCAGGTACACCTGGCCCGGCTTGAGCGTGCGCGTGTCGTTGTTGACGTCCGTCCACTCGCGGTCCTCGCCGGCGAAGCGGCCGCCGCACAGCGCGGCCAGGTGCGTGAGGGTGCGCCTCATGCCCCCACCTCCTGCAGCGCCCTCACCACGCGGCGGTCGCTGAAGGGCCGCACCTCGCGGCCGACGATCTGGTATTCCTCGTGGCCCTTGCCGGCCACCAGCACCACGTCGCCCTCGCCGGCCTTGGCCAGCGCATGCGCGATGGCGGCGCGGCGGTCGCGGATCACGGTGGCGCGCACGGCACCCAGGCCTTCGCTGATGTCGGCGATGATGGCCGCGCCGTCCTCGCCGCGCGGATTGTCGTCGGTGAGCACGACGGCATCGGCGCGCTGCGCGGCCACGCGGCCCATCAGCGCGCGCTTGCCGCGGTCGCGCTCGCCGCCGCAGCCGAACACCACGGTGAGCCGCCCGGCGCAGTGGCGGCGCAGCACCGCCAGCGCCTTGTCCAGCGCATCGGGCGTGTGGGCGTAGTCGACCACCGCGGTGGCACGGCCCGGACGCGGGAAGGTCTCGAGCCGCCCCGGGGGCGCCGCCAGCGACTGCAGCGCCGCGGCGGCATCCTGCGGCGGCACGCCGCTGCCCAGCAGCACCGCCAGCACCGCCAGTGCGTTGTCCACGTTGAACTCGCCCAGCAGGCGCGTGGCCACGCGTGCGCCGCCGAAGCTCGAGTCGAGCTGGAACACCGTGCCATCGGGCAGCCACTGCACGTCGCGCGCGTACACGTGATGGCCCTCGCCGCCCGCCGCGCGCGCTTCGCGGCTGCAGGCGATGCGGCCGGCAAAGGCCGGCCGCGATGCCAGTTCCGCGCCGAAGACGTCGTCGGTGTTGAAGACGCGCAGCCGCACGTCCGGGCGCTCGAACAGGCTGGCCTTGGCCGCGGCGTACGCGGCCATGTCACCGTGGAAGTCCAGGTGGTCGCGCGTCAGGTTGGTGAACACCGCCGCGTCGAAGTGCACCGCCGCCACGCGATGCTGCACCAGGCCGTGCGAGGACACTTCCATCGCCACCGCGCGCGCGCCGCGCTCGCGCAGCTCGGCCAGGCAGCGCTGCGCCGTGACCGCATCGGGCGTGGTCATCTCGCCGGCCACCAGCTCGCCATCGAAGGCCATGCCCAGCGTGCCCAGGTAGGCGGCCGGCCGGCCGCAGGCGGCCAGCGCATGCGAGAGCAGCCACGCGCAGGTGGTCTTGCCATTGGTGCCGGTCACCCCGATCACGTCCAGCGCGCGCGAGGGCGAGGCGAAGAAGCGGTCCGCCACTTCGCTGGCGTGCCGCGAGAGCTGCGGCACTTCGGCCAGCACGATGCCCGGATCCAGCGCCGGCGGCCGCACGCGCCCATCCGGCTCCCACAGGATGGCGCGCGCGCCGCGCCGCGCCACCTCGGCGGCGAATTCCAGCCCGTGGTGGCGCGCGCCGCGGCAGGCCAGGAAGGCCGCGCCGCGGTCCACCTGGCGTGAGTCGAGCGTGAGGTCGGTGATGGT
>QGUX01000043.1 GCA_003242275.1 Pseudomonadota bacterium
CAAACGTCCACCCCAACCCCCGGTCTGCGAGGTGCTGGTGGTGCCGGAGCTGCTGCCCGGCGCAGCGGAGGCACTGGCCGCCAGGCCCAATGTGCGCGTGCTGCTGACCGGACCGCTCTCGCCCGCCCCGGCCGTGGAGCGCGAGCTGCGCAGCGTGGGCGGCGGCGTGCTGGTGCAGGACCGCGACACCGGCCGCATCGACGCATCCGCGCTGAAGTGCGTGACGCGCCGCCAGCCCACCGCGCAGGAACTGCGCGACCTCATCTTCGCCTGGCGGGTGTGCAAGTTCGTCAAGTCCAACGCCATCGTGTTCGCCCGCGACGAGGCGACGGTGGGCGTGGGCGCCGGCCAGATGAGCCGTGTCTATTCCAGCCGCATCGGCGCCATCAAGGCCGAGGATGCGGGCCTGACGGTGCGCGGCGCGGTGATGGCCTCGGATGCCTTCTTTCCCTTCCGCGATGGCGTCGACGTGGCTGCGAGCCAGGGCGTCACCGCCGTGATCCAGCCGGGCGGCTCGATGCGCGATGCCGAAGTCATCGCGGCGGCCGACGAGGCCGGCCTCGCCATGCTGTTCACCGGCATGCGCCATTTCCGCCACTGACGGTACGCATGGAGAAATCGATCAAGGTCCTCGTTGTCGGCGGCGGCGGGCGCGAGCACGCACTTGCATGGAAGTGCGCGCAATCCCCGCGCGTGGCCGAGGTGCTGGTGGCGCCGGGCAATGCCGGCACGGCGCGCGAACCCAAGGTGCGCAACGTCCCCATCGACGTGATGCAGCTCGACCGGCTGGCGGACCTGGCCGCGCACGAGGGCGTGGCCTTCACCATCGTCGGCCCCGAGGCGCCGCTGGTGGCCGGCATCGTCGACGTGTTCGCCGCGCGCGGCCTGCCCTGCTTCGGCCCGCGCAGGGCCGCGGCGCGCCTGGAGGGCTCGAAGGCCTTCACCAAGGAGTTCCTCGCCCGCCACGACATTCCCACCGCCGGCTACCGGCGCTTCACGCGGCAGGACTTCGACCGTGACTGGCTGGCGGCGCAGAAACCGCCCATCGTGGTCAAGGCCAGCGGGCTGGCGGCCGGCAAGGGCGTGGTGATCGCGGGCGGCGGCGCGGAGGCCGTAGCCGCCGCCGAGGCCATGCTGGGCGGCCGCTTCGGCAATGCCGGCGAGGAGATCGTGATCGAGGAATTCCTCGAGGGCGAGGAAGCCAGCTTCATCGTGATGTGCGACGGCCGGCACGCCCTGCCCATGGCCTCCAGCCAGGACCACAAGCGCATCGGCGAGGGCGACACCGGACCGAACACCGGCGGCATGGGCGCGTACTCGCCCGCGCCGGTGGTCACGCCGGCGGTGCATGCGCGCATCATGTCCGAGATCATCGAGCCGACGCTCAAGGGCCTCGCCGAGGAAGGCATGCCCTTCACCGGGTTCCTGTACGCCGGGCTGATGATCGATCCGGCCGGCGCGCCCAAGGTCATCGAGTACAACGTGCGCTTCGGCGACCCGGAGACCCAGCCGGTGCTGGCACGGCTGCGCTCGGACCTCACCGTGCTGTGCGAGGCGGCGCTGGCCGGCCAGCTCGACACCGTCAGGGCCGAGTGGGATCCGCGCGCCGCGCTGGGCGTGGTGATGGCGGCCGCCGGCTATCCGGACGAGCCGCGCAAGGGCGACGTGATCGAGGGACTGGACCGCATCGGCGCGCTGTCCGGCAAGCTCTTCCACGCCGGCACCGCGGTGCGCGACGGCAAGGTGGTGACCGCCGGCGGCCGCGTGTTCTGCGCCGTGGGACTGGGGGCCACCGTGCAGGCCGCGCAGCGCGAGGCCTATGCGCTGGTGGACGCCGTGCGCTTCGAGGGCATGCAGGTGCGGCGGGACATCGGCTACCGCGCGATCGCGCGCGAGCAGGGCGCCTAGCGCGTGAGGGACGCGCCGCCACCGGCCTCCCCACCCCCTGCCGCGGCGCCGGCACCGCGCGTTCCGCACATCGCTCCCCGGTACCTCGGCCGGCTGCGGCGCATGTTCTCGCTGCTGCAGGCGGTCAGCCCGTCGCTGGCCGCCCGCGTCGCCTTCCGGCTGTTCCTGCGCACCTTCCGCCGCCCGCTGCAGGCCGAGGACCAGGCCGCGCTGGCGCGTGCGCGCCGCCACCGGCTGATGGCCGGAGCGGATCCGATGACGGTGTTCGAATGGGGCCCGGGCGAACGCACGGCCATCATCCTGCATGGCTGGGGATCGGGCGCCGCCCGCTTCACGCGCCTCGCGGAGGCGCTGGCGGCGCGGGGCTGGCGCGTGCTGGTGCCCGATGCGCCCGGCCATGGCTCATCGCCGGGGCGCAGTTCCAGCCTGCCGCAGTTCGTCACCGGCCTTGACGCCATCGTGGCGCGCTTCGGGCCGCCGCAGGCACTGATCGGACATTCCCTCGGGGCGCTGGGCATCGCCTGGCGCCACGCGCGCGGCGTACCCGAATGGGGGCAACGGCTCGAATCGGTGGTGCTGGTCAGCATGCCCTCGGGCGCGCCCTTCCTGGTCGACGTGTTCGTCGATGCACTGGGCATCCGCGGCGAGGCGCGCCGCCGGCTGGTCGGGCTGTTCGAGAAGCGCTTCGACGCGAAGGTGGAGGACTTCTGCTCGCTGCCGGGCGCGGCCCGCATCGCGGCGCGGCTGCTGATCGTGCACGACGCGGAAGATGACATCGTGCCCCATGCGCACAGCGAGGCCGTGGCGCGCGCCGCCCCGGCCGCCACGCTGCTGACCACGCGCTCGCTGGGCCACAGCGCGCTGACGCGCGATGCCGCCACGATCCGGGCCATCGTCGATTTCGTGGACGGGCGGGCCGCCGCCTAGAAGCTGACGCGGACGAAGGCCTCGGGGCCGCGGTTGTAGATCCAGAGGTAGCCCGCGAAGAAATCCGGATCGGTGCTCTTCACCTCGTAATACGTGCCGGAGTAGCCCAGCCCGATGGCCATGTTGCGGGCCGCGCGCCATTGCAGGTTGGCGCGCCAGGAGAAGTAGTCCCCCCGCACGTCGTCGATCTTCGCGCGCAGCCCCTGGCCCTGCGCGTTCAGCGACAGCCGCCGGAAGATGCGCCAGGAGAAATCCGCCGCCAGCGAGGCCGCCGGGCCGGCGGTGTCCAGCTGCTCGTTGATGAACTCCGCCGGCTCCTCGAGCGTGCCGGAGAACTGCAGCAGGTGGATGCCCAGGCCGAGCCCGATCTCCACGCGCTGGCGCCGCAGGATGGAGTAGGTGTAGACGACGTCGAGCTTGCGCTGCTGCATCTCCGTGTGCAGCACCGAGCCATTGTCGAACACGCTGTTCCCGAACAGCAGCGGCGGGTCGTCCAGGGCGAGCGTGGCGATCGCGGTGCGGTTCTGCTGCGAGAACTGCGCCTGGATGCGGTGGCGCTCACCGATGCGGAACATCATGTCCAGCGTGCCCTGGTACAGGCGGTCCTTCAGTCCGAGGGTGTCCTCGACGTAGAACGGCGTGCCGAAGTCGGCGGGGTTGTCCGGATTGTCATAGCGGAAGAAGGTTTCCATCGTCGGCGAGTAGAAGCGCGCCGTGACCGCGAAGCGGTCGGTGATGGGACTGGGAGTCAGTACCTTCGGCGGCTGCAGCAACACGCGGCCCTGTGGCGCCTCGCCGGCGATGGCGGCGCCCGCCATGCCGGCCATGGCCAGCGCCAGCGCGAATCGGTGGAATGCCCGCATCCTTCGATGATGGTTCAGCCTCGCATCCGGCCGCAAGCGAATCACCGGCCTTGTGTGATGCATTTGGTGGGCGAAGGGATCTCGCGTCACCGGAATGGCGGCAAATGGCGACAGTTGCGTGGGTGGACCTGGTCGTTGTTGGCGCTTGTCACGGACCGCAGTCGACGCCGCGGCATGCCGTGCTTGCGCGGGTGGCCGCTTTTGATTAACGTTTGGGTTAACTAACCTAAAGGTAAAATCTGATGCCGGATGAACTGAGCCGCACCTTCGCCGCACTCGCCGACCCCACCCGTCGTGCCATGCTGGCGCGACTGTCGCGCGGCGAAGCCAACGTGTCGGAGCTGGCGCAGCCCTTCCTGAAGGAGATGACGCTGCCCGCCATCACCAAGCACCTGAAGGTGCTGGAGAAGGCCGGCCTGGTCAGCAAGGGGCGCAATGCCCAGTGGCGGCCCTGCCGGCTGAACGGCGCGCCACTGCGCGAGGCCGCCGAATGGATGGAACAGTACCGCGCCGCCTGGGAGGAGCAGCTCGACCGCCTCGGCGCGTATCTCGAAAGCAGGACCCGGAGGAACCGCCATGGGCGCAGCAGCAGGTAAGTCCAGCCAGATCACGCTCACCCGTCTCTACGACGCGCCGCTGGAGGCGGTGTGGGATGCGTGGGCGAATGTCGATGAACTCGCGCAGTGGTGGGGCCCGCGCGGCTTCACCCTGACCACGCACAGCCGCGACCTGCGCAGCGGCGGACACTGGCACTACACCATGCACGGGCCGGACGGCACCGACTACGAGAATACCACCCGGTACCTCGAGGTCGTTCCGATGAAGCGCATGGTCTACGACCATGGCGGCCACAGGGACCGCCCGCCGCTGTTCCGCGTCACGGTGATGTTCAGCGAGGTGCGCGGGCGCACGCGCATGGACATGACCATGTCACTGCCCACGCCCGAGGCCGCGGAGCAGGCGCGCGCCCACATCCGCAAGGCCGGCGGCGACTCCACCTGGGACCGCCTGGCCGAGCACGTCGCGAAACACGTCAGCGGCCGCGAGCAGTTCGTGATCGCCCGCTCGTTCGACGCGGACCCGGCCACGGTGTACGCCATGTGGACCGATCCGCAGCACCTGTCGCAGTGGTTCGGGCCGGCCGGCTCGACGATGCGACTGCTCCGCAGCGAACCGCATGCGGGCGGCACGTCGTTCTTCATGATGCGGCAACCGGACGGCCAGGTGCTGCACGGCCTCATCCATTACGTCGAACTCGCCGCGCCGCATCGCATCGTCTACAGGCAGCAGTTCTGCGACGAACACGGACGCGTCACGCGCGCGCCCTTCTTCCCGCACTGGCCTGAAACCATGCTGACCACGGTGGAACTGGCCGAGGAAGGTCCCGCGCGTACCCGCGTGCGCGTGACGTGGGAACCCGCGGAAGGCGCAGGTCCCGAGGACGTCGCCGAGTTCTCCCGCCAGCGCGGCAGCTTGACCATGGGCTGGACGGGCAGCTTCGACAGGCTCGAAGCCCTGCTGGGGCACCGCAACGCAGCCTGATCATGCTTGGACAACGCAGCGGGACGGATGTTCCACCCGTCCCGCATCCGCCACGGCATCCGGCAGTCACCCGCCGACGATGACCGGAAGCGATCAGCAGATGCACATGAACCTTGTGTAAGCGCGGAAACCAGCGCGCCGCGCGGCTGTCAAACCCCATGACAGACGAGAGAACTCGACTCCCCACGAGTTCGGCAAGAAGGAGCTGACAGACATGAAAACCCCAATCGCCACAGCCCTGGTGGCTGCCGCGGCGCTGGGCATTGCCGGCGGCGCCCTCGCGGAGGGTTCCGCGCAGGCCGTGACCCAGTCCACCGCGGTGACATCCCCCGACGTTCTGACCCGCACCGTGGTGGTCCGCTTCGATGCCAACAGCATCCAGTCGCAGCGTGACGCCGAGAAGCTGTTCTTCCGGATCCGCCGCGCGGCCGAGGAAGTGTGCAGCCTGAGCGCCCGCCCGCTGGGCCAGGAGATCGTCGAGCAGAACAACTGCGAGACCCGCGCCGTCGCGAAGGCGGTCGAAGACGCCAACGTGCCTGCGCTGTCGCGCTTCTACTTCGGCGTGAAGGGCCACGTGGAAGTCGGCGAGCCGAGCTGACACGAGGAAGGCACCGGGGCTTCCGGCCGGTCGCTCCGCGGCCGGTCCGCCCCTGGCCCTGGGTCCGCGGATGTCCTGATTGACCGGCGCCGGCAATGACGACCGGCGCCTGTTGCTGCCTGCGCGTGCCCCGCGCTAGCGCTTCATCGCCTCGAAGAACTCGGCGTTGGTCTTGGTGTCCTTCATCTTGTCGAGCAGGAACTCGATCGCGGCCAGCTCGTCCATCGGGTGCAGGAGCTTCCTCAGGATCCACATCTTGGCGAGCTCGGTCGGGTCGGTGATCAGCTCTTCCTTGCGCGTGCCCGAACGGTTGATGTTCACGGCCGGGAACACGCGCTTCTCGGCAATGCGGCGATCCAGGTGGATCTCCATGTTGCCGGTACCCTTGAACTCCTCGTAGATGACGTCGTCCATCTTCGAGCCGGTGTCGATCAGCGCCGTGGCGAGGATGGTCAGCGATCCACCCTCCTCGATGTTGCGCGCCGCACCGAAGAAGCGCTTCGGGCGTTGCAGCGCGTTGGCGTCGACGCCGCCGGTGAGTACCTTGCCCGAGCTCGGCACCACGGTGTTGTAGGCGCGCGCCAGGCGGGTGATGGAGTCGAGCAGGATCACCACGTCCTTCTTGTGCTCGACCAGGCGCTTGGCCTTCTCGATCACCATCTCGGCCACCTGCACATGGCGGGCGGCGGGCTCATCGAACGTGGACGACACCACCTCGCCCTTCACGGTGCGCTGCATCTCGGTCACCTCCTCCGGGCGCTCGTCGATGAGCAGCACGATGAGGTACACCTCGGGATGGTTCGCCGTGATCGAGGTGGCGATGTTCTGCAGCAGCATGGTCTTGCCGGCCTTGGGCGGCGAGACGATCAGGCCGCGCTGGCCCTTGCCGATGGGCGCCACGAGATCAATGGTGCGGGCGGTCAGGTCCTCGGTGGAGCCGTTGCCGCGCTCGAGCTTCAGCCGCTGCGTGGGGTGCAGGGGCGTCAGGTTCTCGAACAGCACCTTGTTGCGGGCGCTCTCGGGCGAGTCGAAATTGATCTCGCCGACCTTCAGCAGTGCGAAGTAGCGCTCGCCGTCCTTGGGCGGGCGGATCAGGCCCGAGATGGAGTCGCCGGTGCGCAGGTTGAAGCGGCGCACCTGCTGCGGGCTGATGTAGATGTCGTCGGGGCCGGCGAGATACGAGGAATCGGCCGAGCGCAGGAAGCCGAAGCCGTCCTGCAGGATCTCGATCACGCCCTCGCCGTAGATCGGCTCGCCGCTCTTGGCGTAGTGCTTGAGGATCGAGAAGATGATGTCCTGCTTGCGCGAGCGGGCGAGGCTTTCCAGCCCCATCGACTCGGCGACCTTGACGAGCTGGTTGATGGGCTTGGCCTTCAGCTCGTTCAGGCTCATGGAGCGGCGCGCCTGCTCCAGTTCGGCCTTGCCGACGATCTCGCCGTCGGCGGATGGATCGAACGGTTCCGGATCGTAGATCTCGTCGTGCCGTCCGACGTTGCCGTTCACCCCGTCGCGATTGCGGTTGCCGTCGCGGTTGCGCTTGCGCTGCCGGTTACCGCCCGGCCCTCCCAGATAGCCCCTCACGGATTCTGTCCCTGTGCCGCGGACGCCTGGGCGAGGTGCTGGTCGAGGAAGGCGGTGAGCTGCGAACGGGACAGGGCCCCCACCTTCTGCGCGACGATGCTGCCGTTGTGGAACAGGATCAGCGTCGGGATGCCGCGGATGCCGTACTTCGGCGGTGTCTGCGGGTTCTCGTCGACGTTCAGCTTGGCGATCTTGAGCCGGCCCTGGTATTCGCCGGCGACTTCATCGAGGATGGGTGCGATCATCTTGCAGGGCCCGCACCATTCGGCCCAGAAGTCCAGCAGCACCGGTTGGGCGGATTTCAGCACATCGGCTTCGAAGGTGGCGTCCGAGGTATGGACGATCAGCGGATTGCTCACGGGCGGGTGCCTCCAGAGGAAATTGGAATTGGACCTTGGGTATCGATGCCTGGTCGGGCTGATTGCTTGCGGAAATTGGATGTTGGTTGGCGCCTCGGGGCGCTCGGCGGAGCGGGATCAGGGAAATTCCCGCGCCACGGGTGCGGTCAAACAGTTTAGACTAGGTGTTTGAGGATTGGTTCCATGGCGCCGGATTCGCGCCCATGTGTTGACTGCTTTTGTAGCCGGTCCTGACGCGTTTTGCAAGCGCCCGCCAGGGCGCCCGTGACAATGGCCGGTTTATCGACGTGAGATGATCAGAAAGCTCTGGAACATGATTTTCGGGCGGCCTGCCAGCCAGGCGGCGCCCGCTGCAGCCCCCCCGTCCACCGCGGCCGCCGGGTCCTCCCGGCCGGCAGCACCACCGGCCCGTGCCCCCGGCGAAGCCTCGTCCCAGGCAGAGGGTCGCCGCCGCCGGCGTCGTCGTGGCGGCCGTGGCCGCGGGCGCGGCGCAGGTGCGCAGGACGGCGCCAATGGCGCGGCGCAGGCGGCATCCCAGCCGCGCGAGGAGCAGGCGGCGCGCCATTCCCGCGGTCCGCGCGATGGCACGCGGCGCGAGCGGGAACACGAACGCAGGCCGGAACGGAGCGCACCGTCCGCGGCGTCGGCATCGTCCGACATGGTCGCCGCCGCCGAGGCGCCGCCGGCCGAACCGCCCCGGCCCGTGCGCCGTGGCAACGTGGCCCCCGACGGTCCCACCTTCGCCAGCTTCGACCTCACGCCCGAGCTGATGCACGGCATCGCCGAGGCCGGCTTCGAGCGCTGCACGCCCATCCAGGCGCAGACCCTGCCCTTCACGCTCGCCGGACGCGACGTGGCCGGGCAGGCGCAGACCGGCACCGGCAAGACCGCGGCCTTCCTGGTGTCCATGTTCCAGACCCTGCTCACGCGCCTGCCGCGCGAGGAGCGGCCCGCCAATGCCATCCGCGGCATCGTGATCGCGCCCACGCGCGAGCTGGCCGTGCAGATCCACAGCGATGCGCAGGAGCTCGGCCGCTACACGGGGCTGAAGCTGGCCTGCGTGTTCGGCGGCGTGGACTACGACAAGCAGCGCCGCCAGTTCGAGAACGGCGTGGACGTGCTGATCGGCACGCCGGGCCGCATCATCGACTACTACAAGCAGCGCGTGTTCGACCTGAAGTACGTGCAGGTGTGCGTGCTGGACGAGGCCGACCGCATGTTCGACCTCGGCTTCATCGCCGACATCCGCTACCTGCTGCGCAGGATGCCGCCGCCGGACGCGCGCCAGTCGATGCTGTTCTCCGCCACGCTGTCGCAGCGCGTGCTCGAGCTGGCCTACGAGCACATGAACAATCCCGAGCAGGTGGCCATCGAGCCCGACCGCGTCACCGCCGACAAGGTCCGCCAGGTGGTCTACTTCCCCGCGATGGAAGAGAAGATCCCGCTGCTGATCGGCCTGCTGCGGCGGGACAACGCGCAGCGCACCATGGTGTTCGTGAACACCCGCCGCCAGGCCGACAGGCTGGAGGAAGTGCTGCGCGCCAACAACATCAATGCGCAGGCGCTGTCGGGCGACGTGCCGCAGAACAAGCGCCTGAAGTACCTGAAGGACTTCCACAGCGGCGCGCTGCAGGTGCTGATCGCCACCGACGTGGCCTCGCGCGGCCTGCACATCCCCGACGTCAGCCACGTGTACAACTTCGACCTGCCGCAGGACCGCGCCGACTACGTGCACCGCATCGGCCGCACCGCGCGCGCCGGCGCCGAGGGCGATGCCATCAGCTTCGCCTGCGAGGAGTACGCGATCTGCCTGCCGGACATCGAGGAGTACATCGGCCACCAGATCCCGCGCGCCAGCGTCACGCCGGAGCTGCTGGCGCAGGACGTGGTGTTCCCGAAGCACCGGCCGCGCGAGGATTCGCCGCGGCGCCCCGGCGGCCGCGGTGGCCGGCCGGGCGGCGGTGGGCACCGCCGCGGCCCGCCGGGTCCCCGGCGCTGATCCCGGCGATGCGCCGGGCCGGGAGCTAGGCGGCCCTGCTCGCGGTGGCGGGCGGGAACCTCGCGGCGTGCACCGCCGGCCAGAGGGCTGCCGCCTGTGCCAGCAGGACGACGATCACCGCCCCGGACGCCAGCATCGCGGGATCGAGCAGCAGCATCTCGAAGCGGCGGACCAGCCACTGGTTCAGTGCCAGCGCCAGCACGATCCCCAGCAGCACGCCCGCGCCGACGATCTTCAGGTTCTCGGCCTGGATGCCGGCCAGGATGTCGGTGCGCCGCGCCCCGACCGCCCGGCGGATGCCGATGTCGTGCCGGCGCTGGATGACGCGGTTGATGGTCACACCGATGATGCCCAGCGCCGTGACCAGCAGCAGCAGCGCGCAGGTGCCCACCAGCGTCCTGGCCAGCGAGCGATCCCCATGCGTCAGCTGCCTGCGGACCACGTGGAACGGCACCACGCCGGAATGCCGCTCGTCGACGCCCAGCGGCACGTCGCTGCCACCCACCGCGCGCTGGGGGTCGATCTCCCGCAGCTTCGCCACCGCGAGTTCCCCGACCTGCTCCAGATGGCGCGGATCGGCCCGCAGCACATACGTCGCGTTGTTGCCGTACACCGGTATGGCCGGCAGGAAAACCGTGGACCCGCCGGAATCCGAGTACATGCCGAGGAAGTTCTCCACGACGCCGACGATGGTGAGCCGCATGTCGATGTTCGAGAAATGGAATGGCTTCCCGGCCGCAACGCCGTCCGGATAGATGCCGTCCGCCACGGCCTTCGTGACCACGATGACTCCCGATGGTTCACCGCCGTCGGCGACGCCTCCGACGCCGATTTCCTCGCGATGGAACCAGCGCCCCTCCACCATCCTGATTCCCCACGCGTCGACCGCCCGTTCATCCGCGCTCTTGACCGCACCAATGGTGACGAAGGGTCCCTCGGGCCCTGCACCACCGAGGCCTCCCGCGAAATTGGGCAGCATGGGCACGCCGCCGGGCGACGCCAGCTGCACGCCCGGAATCTCGTTCAGCGCGGCCATGTCCTGGTCGATCCGCGCGCGGATGTCCGCGAGTTCGCGCGGCCACGATACCGTGATCATCAGCAGCGCGTCCTCGTCCACGCCCGTGGGACGCCGCGCCGCCTCGAGCTTCTGTACCGCCAGCAGCAACCCGTTGGACAGGATCGCCACCGTCACCGCCACCTGCACCACGACCAGGATGTTGCCGGCGCGGATCCCGGCCGGTCGGCCTTCGTGGCGCACGGTGCGACCCGCCGAAGCCACCCACGCCGGCACCATGCCTGCGAGAAGCGTCCCGACCACGGCCAGAAGAACGGCCACGAGCACGAGCCCGGCCGGCGCGCTGGTGAGCGCGGCCAGTTCGGGGCTGAGCAGTCGCCTCTGCAGTGCCATGCCCAGCGCAGTGAGTCCCAGGCCCAGCGCGGCCCCCATCAGCCCGATCAGTCCCACCTCGGTCAGGCATTGGGCGAACAGGTTCCCGCGCGCGGCGCCCAGTGCCCGCCGCAGCGACAGCTCCCCGGCCCGCCGCCTGAAATTGGCGGCCAGCAGCCCGATGGCATTGACCAGGCAGAGCACCAGGAAACTGAAGGCCAGCACGGTCACGATGCGGTACTCGTCCGGCACGGCATGGAACGCGACCAGCCATTCCCGCACGCTGTAGAGGCCGGTGGCCGGCTGCCAGTCGAACCTTCCGGAGGCCTTCTGGGCGGACGCGTACCCTTCCAGGAAACTCCGGTAGCGCTGCACCTCGGCCCGCGTGGGCAGCTCCACCCAGAGGTGCGTCCAGCGGCATTCGCTGCCCAGCCACTCGCTGCGCTTGCGCGCACCCCTTCCCTCGTTTTCCGTCGCCCTGAAGCAGTCGTGGTCGCCGCCCGGCGTCGTCTCGATCAGTTCCAGGGCCGCATCCAGCGGCAGGAACAGGGAGTCGGCAGTGCCGTAGGCGGAACCGGTGTAGGCGAAGATGCCGAGGTCGTAGAAGCGCGGCCGGGGCATCCATTCCCGGGTGACACCGATCACCTCGAAGGTGCGGCCGGCCACGAGGATTTCCCTGCCAATGGCCGCGTCGATGCTGCCGAACAGGTCGAGGGCGACCGGCGCGGCGATCACGACCACTCGGGATCCGTCCCGGTCCTCCTGGCGGCTCCAGTAGCGGCCGGCGGCCTTCGGGACATCGAACATCGCGAAGAAGTCCGCCTCGGTGGCGCGGGCGGACACACGGCGCGACCGGGGAACGGGGACGGTGGTGCTCACCACGTAAGTCGTGCCGTACATGATGGCCTGGCGGACGGCCCCGCCGCCGTCGCGCAGTGCCACGGCGTCCGGGTAGGAGAGCTGCGCGGAGGGTTTTCCCGGTCGCGACCTGGAGGGCCCGGTTGCCGGATGTGCCGGTCCGTGCGTATCCAGCCGCGGCGCGAACAGCACGTCCGACTTCTGCGCAATGGGATCCCGCGTCATCGCCCGCAGCAGCGACCATGTGGTCATCGACGCGCCGATGCCCACACCCACGGCCAGCACGACCAGCGCGACCAGCCAGGGTGTGCGCCGGATGTTCTGCCAGGCGAGCTGCAGGTAGTAGGGATTCATCCCTTCACCTCGTGCGCGCCGCCGTCGCCGGCGGCACCATGGCACCGCGCAGCGCCGGCCACAGCGCGGCGAGCTGGGCGAGCAGCACGATCACCACCGCGCCGGCAGGCACCCACAGCGGCGAAAGCCGGCTCATCTCGAAGCGCCCGATCAGCCAGAGGTTGATGGCCTGCGCCGCCACGGCCCCCACCATCACGCCGGCCACCACCACCGCCAGGTTCTCGAGCTGGAACTGCCGCAGGATGTCGCGGCGGCGCGCGCCGAGCGCCCGGCGCACGCCGATCTGCTCGCGCCGCTGCAGCATCCAGTTGCCGGCGACGCCCACGATGCCCAGGCCTGCCACCACCAGCAGCAGCGCGGCGGCGACCAGCAGCAGCAGCGCCACGCCGCGGTCGGCGCGCCGGGTGTAGGCGCTGAACCGGGCGAAGGACTCGGCGCCGGAGAACATCCCTCCGGTCAATTGATCGAGGCCCGGAAGGCCGAGTGCGCGCACGGGATCCTCCCGGCGCAGGAACTCCAGCGACTCGCGCATGGCTTCCTCGATGCGCCCCGGCAGGGCGCGCACCGAGTACATCGACGTTCCGCCGCGTGGATGGACCGATGGAACAAAGAACGCCTGGGCATATGCCGCACTGCTCTGGAAATGTCCCGGCACGTCCTCGATGACGCCGATGACCGTGACCCTCAAGCCACCACGCAGGTAGACGGGCTTGCCCAGCGCATCCGGCGCGCTGCCGAACTCCCGTTCCGCCAGGGAGCGGGTGACCACGACCTGACCCGGAGGCGGTCCGTGCGGCTCGTCCCGCCTGATCTCCTCCGGCCTGAACCAGCGGCCGGCGACCAGCCTTGCTCCCCATGCATCGAGCGTGTGCTCGTCGACGCGGAACATCGCGGCGGACGAGGGCCGTGGATCGGCCCAGCCCAGCCCCGAGACACTCAGCCCCCAGTTGTCGGCCAGCAGCGGCGGCGCGGCCACCGACGCAGCCTGGACGCTGGCCAGGGACCTGAGCCCCGCGATGTCGCGTGCGACGCGCGCCTGGATGTCGGCGGTGCCGGCGGCCCACCGGCTGCCGACGAAGAACAGGTTCTGCTCGTCGACATGGGTGGGACGGCGCACGGCCTCGAACTTCTGCCAGGCGATGAACAGCGCGTTGACGACCAGCGCCAGCGTGGCGGCCACCTGGGTTGCGATCAGCAACCGTCCCGCCCCGGGACGCAACCCCCGCAGGCCGGCTCCCGGCGTGGTGCGCATGACGGCAACGTGCCACGCGGGGTACAGGCCGGCCGCCAATGCAGCCATCACGGCGATGCCCAGCGTCAGCGCCAGGAAGCCCGGGTCGGGCTCCGCCAGCGGTGCCAGTTCGGGCGGCAGCAGCCGGCGCTGCACGAGGATGCCAAGGCCCGCGAGCGCCAGCCCCAGCACGCCGCTGGCCACGCCGATCGCCCCGGCTTCGGCCAGGCCGTGCGTGAACAGCGTGCGCCGCGAGGCACCGAGCGCATGGCGCAGCGCGAGGTCGGAGGCGCGTCGGCGCAAGCGCAGCAGCAGCAAGGCGGCCGCATTCACCACGCACACGGCCAGGAAGCCGAAGGCCAGCAGGGTCGCGACGCGGTACTCGCCGGGAACCGCGCCGTAGGCCGCCAGGAATTCACGCACGTCCAGCAGCACCACCACAGGATCCCAGTCGAACCGGCCGCTGCGCCGCTGCTCCTTCGCATAGTCCTCGAGCCAGCGGCGGTAGCGCTGCACGGCGGCGTGGTCCGGCAGCTCCACCCAGAGCTGCACCCAGACGCACTCGCCCCGCAGCCAGTCCTCGCGGTTGCGCGGAAAGTCGCCGGTCAGCTCGCCATGGCGGGCGCAGTTCGCGGGCGCATTGGCGGTGTCGGCGAGCAGGTCCGTCGCGGCCGAGAGCGGCACGAAGATCTCGTCGTGGGGCTGGTAGGCATCGGACGTGCGGTCGAAGCCCAGCGAGTAGAACAGCGGGCTGGGCGCCCGGTGACGGACCACGCCGATGATCCTGAAGACATGCCCTTCCAGGATGATCTCCCTTCCCCTGGCCGCGCCGGCATCCTCGAGTCCGAACAGGCGACGGGCCATGCCCTCGTTGATCACCGCCACGCGGGCCCCCTCTGCGTCCTCCTTCCGGCCCCACCCCTCGCCGGCGAGGAAGGGAACGTCGAACATGGCAAAGAAGTCGCCATCGGTGGCCCGGACCCTGGAGAGCGTGGCGCCCGCCCCTTCCGCGGCCGAGACCAGCATCCCGGTGCCGTACATTACCGCCTGGCGCAGCCCCAGGCGCGCGTCGCGCAGGGCCACCGCATCGCGGTACGCCATGAACACTTCCGGCAGGCCCTTGTCCACGCCGCGCGCGCCCATACCGCCCATGCCGGCGTGCGGACCGACCGAATCCAGCCGCGGCGCGAACAGCTGCCGGGACTTGTGCGGGATGGGATCGCGCGCCATCGCCTGGAGAAGCGAATAGACGGTCATGGACGCGCCCACGCCGACGGCCAGCGCGAGCACGACCAGCAGCGTGGACCAGCGGTCCTTCAGCAGGTTGTGCCAGGCGAGCTGGAGGGAGTACGCGGCCAATTCAGTCGTCCCTCGCCGCCACCGCTGGCGCAACCATCGACGCGCGCAGTGCCGGCCAGAGCACGGCGATCACCCGCACGATGAGGGACGCCATCCATGGCGTCTGCCGGGGGTTGTGCGCAGCCACTTGCAGGCTGTACCACATCGTGCGCGACCCTTCGGGACCTTCCGTGTCACCGGCTGACCATTCAAGTACCATGCCACGGCGGGCGGGACCTTTCGAGGGCCCCTGCGGTCCCTGAACCGGGCCTGGACCCTCCGCCAATGTGTCCGCGAACATGGCCGCGGACGA
Organism: Pseudomonadota bacterium; assembly: GCA_003242275.1. The sequence goes on from QGUX01000043.1 coordinate 15,259, forward strand.
TCGCGGACACCTGCGCCCGGCCTGACCCGGCCGCGACGGCGGTCAGGCGATGTCGGCCACCCGCGGAACGTGCGGATACCCGGCCGGTGGCTCGCGCGGCGGGCGGCTCGAATCCGGATCGGTCACCGCGACGGTGAACGCGATGCCGGCCGCCCTCGCCGCCTCCAGCACCTTCGGGTTGTCGTCGATGAACGCCGTGCGCGCCGGGTCGTAGCCCACCATCCGCCTGAGCCGCAGCCAGAACTCGGCGTACTCCTTGGGCGCTCCGAACTCGTGCGAGCTGTACATGGCGTCGAGGAACCCGCGGATGCCGACCTTGCGATCCTTGATGCGCAGCGTCTCGGGATGTGAATTGGTGGCCAGCACCAGCCGCCGGCCGGCCGCGCGCTGGCGGCGCAGGAAGTCCTGTGCGCCGGGCAGCCAGGCGATGCGCTCGTCGTGCTCGGACTTGATCGCCGAGAGGTCGAGCTCGAGCATCTTCGACCAGTAGTCGAGGCTGTACCAGTTCAGCGTGCCCTCGGCGCTCCTGAGCCGGGGCTGGATCTCCTTCTCCAGCGCCTCCTGCGCCGACAGGCCGCGCCTGCGCCCGTAGTACTCGGGCACCACCTCGAGCCAGAAATGCGTGTCGAAGGCCAGGTCGAGCAGCGTACCGTCGAGGTCGAGCAGCAGCGTGTCGATATGGTCGGGAATCCGGACGGCGGCTTGCATTGCTCCGTATGATACCGGCAGCGTGGACACCACCCTCATCGACCTTCACACCCACAGCCACCATTCCGATGGCACGCTGCCGCCGGCGGAGGTGGTGGCGATGGCGGTGGCGCGCGGCATCGCCGTGCTGGCGCTGACCGACCACGACACCACCGCCGGCCTGGAAGAAGCGCGCGAGGCGGCCGGATCGGCACTGCAACTGGTGTCCGGCGTGGAGATCTCGGCGGGCTGGCGCGGGCAGGAGATCCACGTGGTGGGCCTGGGCATCGACGAGGGTGAGCCGGCTCTGCAGCGCCACCTGGCGGAGCTGGTACGGCTGCGCCGCGAGCGCATCGCGGCCATCGGCGCGCGCCTTGCCCGCCAGCGGCACTTCGCCGGCCGCGACCCGGCCGAAGAGGTGCTGGCCGCGCCGCACCAGGTGCCCACGCGCACGCACCTCGCGCGCGCGGCGGTGGCCGCCGGCGACGCGAACAGCACCCAGCAGGCCTTCGACCGCTGGCTGGGCCGCGGCACTCCGGGCCACGTGCCCCAGGAGTG
>QGUX01000289.1 GCA_003242275.1 Pseudomonadota bacterium
CAGCGAGTCGTCGGAACCGCTGGCGGGCGAGGCGCCCTCCACCAGCATCACGTGGCCGCCGGACAGCTCGGCGATGCGCGCGGCGGCCTCGTCCAGTGAATCCACCTGCACGGCCTCGAGCGCATCGCCGAGCACGGCCTCGACACTGCGCTCCCAGCCCGCATCCACCTCGAGCTGCGCGGTGCCCCGCGGCCGGGAGGCCGTGCCGTTGCCTGGCGCCACTTGCCGGCCTCGCGGTCGGCCTCGGCGAGCGCCGCCTTCCGCAGGGCATCCAGCGACACCAGCTCGGCACGCGCCTTCTCGCGCTCGGCACGCGCGCGCTCCAGCTCCCGCTCGGTCTCATGCTGGCGCGCGCGCAGCGCCTGCAGCCTCTCCAGGCACTCCGTCAGCTCTTGCTGCAGCTCCTCGCCGGCCAGGCGTGCCTGGTGTTCGCGCTCCTCCAGCGCGCCGAACTCCGCGCTGGCGCCCGCCGCCAGCAGTTGCTCACGCTCCACGGCGAGCCGGTCGGCCTGGACGGCGATGCGGCGGAGCTGGTCGTCGAGCTGCTCGATGCGCGTGCGCTCCACCTGCGTGGTCTGGAAGGTGCCCCCCAGCTCGCGGTTGAAGCCCTCCCACGCCTCCTGCCAGCGCGCCAGCTCGGCCTCGGCCTCGGCCAGCGCGGCCTGGGCCCGCTGCTCGGCGTCCTGCGCAGCCTGGGCGCCGGGGTCGAGCGCGGCGATCTCGCTGCGCAGTTCCTCCACGCGCGCCTCGTCCCGGGCAAGCTGGCCGGACACGTCGGCCAGCATCTCGCGCACCTGCGACAGCTCGCGCCGCTGCCGCTCGCGCAGCTCGCGGGTGTGCGCCAGCGTCTGCTCGGCGCGCGCCACCTCGGCGCCCTGCTGGTAGAAGGCGCCCTGCACGGCGTTGACGCGCTCGTTGGCGGCGAACTGGAACTCACGCTGCTTCTCGACCGCGGCCTCGGCATTGCGCTGCTGGGCCAGCGCCTCCTGCAGCGCCAGGTCGGCGTCGCGCATGGCCTTGTCGTTGATGGCCGCGCCGCTGTCGATCTCGCGCAGGCGCAGCGCCAGCACCTCGGCGGTGAGGCGCTGCTCCTCGTTCTTCAGCTCCTGGAAGCGGCGCGCCTGGTTGGCCTGGCGCGTGAGGTGGCGGATCTGCTTGTCCACCTCGTCGCGCAGGTCCTGCAGCCGCTCCATGTTCTCGCGCGTGTCGGTGATGCGCGCCTCGGTCTCGCGCCGCCGCTCCTTGTAGCGGGAGATGCCGGCCGCCTCCTCGACGAAGGCGCGCATGTCCTCCGAACGCGCCTCGATGACGCGCGAGATCATGCCCTGCTCGATGATGGCGTAGCTGCGCGAGCCCAGGCCCGTGCCCAGGAACAGCGTGGTGATGTCCTTCCTCCGGCAGCGCGAGCCGTTGATGAAGTAGGCTGAATTGCCGTCGCGCGAGACCACGCGCTTGAGCGAGATCTCGCTGTAGCTGGCATAGGCGCCGCCGATCTTGCCGTCGCTGTTGTCGAACACCAGCTCGACCGAGGCCGTGCCCACCGGCCGGCGGTTGCCCGAGCCGTTGAAGATCACGTCGGTCATCGAGTCGCCGCGCAGGTGGCGCGCCGACAGCTCGCCCATGACCCAGCGGACCGCGTCGATGATGTTGGACTTGCCGCAGCCGTTCGGACCCACCACGCCCGTCAGGTTGGTGGCGAAGGGCACGGTGGTGGGCTCGACGAAGGACTTGAATCCGGCGAGCTTGACTTTGGTCAGGCGCATCTTGTTGGAGCGGGAATCCGGCGGGCCAATCGAAGCGGCCTAGTGTAGATTAGTTGCAACCATCATGAGCACCCAGCCGCAGACCTCCATCGAGACCTTCCCCAACCCCCAGCCGGGGCGGGACTACACCATCCGCATGACCATGCCGGAGTTCACCTGCCTGTGCCCGAAGACCGGGCAGCCGGACTTCGCCACGCTGAAGCTCGAATACGTGCCCGATGCGCTGTGCATCGAGCTGAAATCGCTGAAGCTGTACCTCTGGTCCTTCCGCAACCGCGGCTGCTTCCACGAGGCGGTCACCAACGAGATCCTCGACCACCTGGCCGGCGCCACCTCGCCGCGCTTCATGCGCCTGGCGGCCGAGTTCTACGTGCGTGGCGGCATCCATACCACGGTCGTCGCCGAGCACGTGCGGGCCGGCTGGCAGCCGCCGGCCGAGGTCCGGCTGCCCTGAAAAAGGCCGTTCCGGGCGCCCCCGGAGCACCCCTGTACAGCCCCGGGAGGGCCTGTATAATCCCGCGTCCTTTTCGAAGGCCTTTGGGAACGATGGGAGCCTGAACATGGCGGCGAAAAAGACCGCGACCAAAGCCACCAAAGCCAGGAAGGCGGCAGTTGCCAGGTCTGCTGCCGCGCCGAAGAGTGCAGCCAGGAAGTCATCCGCGACCGCGAAGAAGCCTGCCGCAAAGGCCACTGCCTCCGGCAAGGCTGCGAGCGCAACCACCCGGACGGCTCCGGCGCCCAGCGCCACCCCCGCAATCGAGGAAGCCGTCAGCCCCGTGAGCACCCCCGAGACCACGATTCCCGCCGAGTCGCAGCAGAGCGCGTCGAGCTACGACTCCTCCGACGACGACAACGAGAACCTGCTCGCCGGGCCGCGCAACGTCAAGCCGTACATCGTCAAGCGCGGCGAGCAGTACATGAGCAAGGAGCAGCTCGAGCACTTCCGCACCATCCTGCTGAACTGGAAGCGGGACCTGATGCTCGAGGTGGACCGGACGGTCTCGCACATGAAGGACGAGGCGGCCAACTTCCCCGACCCGAACGACCGTGCCACGCAGGAGGAGGAGTTCAGCCTCGAGCTGCGCACGCGCGACCGGGAGCGCAAGCTGATCCGCAAGATCGACGAGGCGCTGGCGCGCATCGAGGACGGCACCTACGGCTATTGCCTGGAGACCGGCGAGCCGATCGGCGTGAAGCGCCTGGAGGCGCGCCCCGTGGCCACCCTGTCGCTGGAGGCGCAGGAGCGCCGCGAACGCCGTGAGAAGCAGTACGGCGACCGCGACGACCGCTACCGCTGACAAGGCGGCGCCCCCGCCCTGCCGGGGGCGCTTCGCACCTTCCCCGAACGGGCTGCTGCACAAGGGTTCGCTGCTGGCGGCGGTGGCGAGCTGGCTGGATGCCCGCGCGCGGCGGGGAAGCTGGCTGGTGCGCATCGAGGACCTCGACACCCCGCGGGTCGTGCCGGGTGCCGCCGATGCCATGCTGGCCACGCTGGCCGCCTTCGGCATGGAATCCGGCGAACCTGTGCTGTACCAGTCCACGCGCCGCCAGGCCTATCGTGAGGCGCTCTCGGCGCTGGCGGAGGCCGGGCTGGCCTACCGCTGCACCTGTTCGCGCGGCGAGCGTGCGGGCCCACGCTGCCGCTGCCGCGACCATCCGCGGCCGGCCGGCGGCGAGGCGGCCTGGCGGCTGAAGCTCGACGACACGCCCATCACCTTCGAGGACGCCATCCAGGGGCCGCAGTGCTACCTGCCCGCGCAGATCGGTGATCCGGTGCTGTTCCGCAAGGACGGCATCGCCGCCTACCAGCTGGCGGTGGTGGTCGACGACGCCTTCCAGGGCATCACCGACGTGGTCCGGGGCGCCGACCTGCTGGAGAGCACCGCCTGGCAGGTGGCCATTGGCCGTGCGCTGGGACTGGCCGAGCCCCGCTGGGCGCATGTCCCGGTACTCACCGAGCCCGGCGGCGCCCAGCTGGCCAAGTCCCGCC
>QGUX01000044.1 GCA_003242275.1 Pseudomonadota bacterium
CAGCGCGAGCTGCCCGTCCCGGAAAGGACCTCGGCCGCGCAGCTCACCCCTCTCCCGGACGCCGCGGACGGTGCCGCCGCCGGCGCGACCAACGCACTGCCGGCAGGCCAGTCCGCCGCGGTGACGATCGGGGTGGCCGCGTCCGGCGGCCGGGCGGAAGCGGCGCGTGTCGACCCGGCCGCTTCCACCGCACCGGCGCCGGACGACGAGGCCGGCACCGCAGCGCAGGCCGTCACCGCGCCCGCGCCGCCATCACCCCGCCCGCCGCAACGTCCCGTCATCGACCTCGCCTCGACCTACGCCTGGGTGGACACGAGCGAACCGGTGGCGCGCATCTGGGTGACGCGCCGCGGCTCGCTGGGCCGCGAGGTGCGCTTCCGCTGGTGGACGGAAACCGGCACGGCGCAGGTGGACCGCGACTTCCGCGCCATCGAGCCGCGCGTGGCCGTGATCCCCGAAGGCTCCCGCGGCGTGGAACTGCTGGTGCCGCTGATGCCGGATCCGGCGCGCCGCGAACCGCGCACCTTCTACGTGAAGATCGACGAGCCGAATGCGGGCGTCGACCTGGGTACGCGCACGCTGATGCAGGTGGCCATCGTGCCGCCCGGCTATCCGGCCGCGCGCGACACGCGGGCGGCGCAGAACGTGGCGCTGCCGCCCTGAGCGGCCGCCGGTCAATGACCGGCGCGTCGCGGGAAGGCCACCGAGAAGCAGGTCTGGCCGCCGCCGCTGGACACGGAGACTTCGCCGCCGTGCGCGCGGGCGAGCTGCTGCACGATATACAGGCCGAGTCCCAGCCCCTCCCCCCGGCCGCAGCGCCTTTCGCGGCGGCTGCGGAACGGCTCGAAGATCTCCTCCAGCAGCTGCGGCGGGATCTCGCCGGGATTGCTGACCGAGAGGCGCACTTCAGCAGGCTCCGTCCCGTCCAGGTGCACGCGGATCTCGCCGTCGCACCGTCCATGCTGCAGCGCATTACCGAGCAGGTTCGAGGCCATCTGCGCCACGCGTTCGCCGTCGAAGAAGCCCTGCAGTGAACCTTCCTGCGTGAGCTCGATGCGGCGTCCCGGCTCCGCGGCCTGGTGCTCCTGCAGCACGCGCCGGGTCATCTCGCCGAGGTCGCCGGGCTCCGCCCGCACGGTGATGCCGCCGGCCAGCCGCGCGCGCGAGAAGTCGAGCAGGTCCTCGATCAGCCGCGCCATGCGCCGCGCGCTGTTGAGCACCCGCTGGCCCATGTCGCGCGCCCCCGGATCCCGGTTCTGCCGGAGCACGTGCGCCGAGGCGACGATGGCGCTCAGGGGATTGCGCAGGTCGTGGCCCAGCACCGCGGCGAACACCTCGTTCAGGTGCAGCGTCTCCGACAGCTCCGCAAGGTGCGCGTCGAGCTGCTGGCGCTGCCGGTGCAGCTGGTGGAACACGCCGGCCTTGCTGCGCAGGATGTGCGGATCGATGGGCTTGTAGAGGAAGTCGACCGCGCCGGCCTCGTAGCCACGGAAGTGCCGGTGCGCATCGCGCACCCCGGCGGTGATGAAGATGATCGGCACGTGGCGCGTGCGCTCGCTGCCGCGCATCAGCTCGGCCAGTTCGAAACCGTCCATCTCGGGCATCTGCACGTCGAGCAGTGCCAGCGCCACGTCGTTCCCGAGCAGGAGCTCCAGCGCCTCGCGGCCCGAGCGGGCGGCGAGGATCTCCACGTCCATCTCGCGCATCAGTGCGGACAGGGCCAGCAGGTTGTCCTCGAGGTCGTCGACGACGAGGAACTTGACCGGCGGCAGGTTGCGGCGGGTGATGTTCATCGGCGTCCTCCCGTGCGCGTGAAGAAGCCGCGGATGCCGGCCGGCGCGCCGATGGCTCCGGCCGTGGCGCCGGCGGCCACCGTCACCGCGCCGGGGTGCCGCGCCGTCATTCCGCGACCTTCCGGAAGACGCGATTGTCCGCGTCCACTTCCAGGTACCGGTCCGCCAGCGCCGAAAACCGCAGCGATTCGCTCGAGCCGATGCCGAGGAACCCCCTGTAGCACAGCGCATCGGTGAACAGCCCGATCGCCCGGTCCTGCAGTTCCCGGCTGAAGTAGATCAGCACGTTGCGGCAGGAGATCAGGTGCACCTCCGAGAACGCCGAGTCGGTGGTCAGGCTGTGGTCGGCGAAGATCATGTGCGCCCGCAGCGAGCGGTCGAAGACCGCCTTGCCGTAGGAAGCCGTGTAGTGGGCCGACAGCGAGCCATGGCCGCCGGCCAGGCGGTGGTTCCTGCTGAAGCCGCTGATGCGATCGATGTCGTAGATGCCGGCGCATGCCTTCTCCAGCGCGTGGGTATTGATGTCGGTGGCATAGATCAGCGTGCGGTCGAGCAGGCCCTCCTCCTTCAGCAGGATGGCCATCGACCAGGCTTCCTCGCCGGTGCTGCAGCCGGCCACCCACACTTTCAGCGACGGATACGTGCGCAGCAGCGGCACGACGCGCCGGCGCAGCGCGCGGTAGTACGGCGGGTCGCGGAACATGCCGCTGACCTGCACGGTGAGGACGTCCATCAGGTCGGGCAGCAGCGCGTCCTCGTGCAGCAGGCGGTGCTGCAGCTGCGAGAGGTTGCCGCAGGCGAACCGGTCCATGGCCACGGCCAGCCGCCGCCGCAGCGACGAACGTGCATAGCCGCGGAAGTCGTGGTGGAAGCGCTGGTACAGCGCCTCGAGCAGGAGCCGCAGCTCGATGTCGGTGACACGGTCCATGGCCGCGCTCACCGCCGCATCCACACGCGCACCAGCGACAGCAGGCGCTCGATGTCGAGCGGCTTGGCGAGGTAGTCGCTGGCGCCGGCCTGCAGGCACCTCTCCTGGTCGCCGCGCATGGCCTTGGCCGTCAGCGCGATGATGGGCAGGCGCTTCCATTCCGGCCGCTTCCTGATCTCGCGCGTGGCGGTCAGGCCGTCCATCTCCGGCATCATGATGTCCATCAGGACCAGGTCCGGGGCCTGCGCCGTGCCCCAGGTGCGCTGCAGGTGCTGCAGCGCCTCGCTTCCGTTGCGGGCGATGTCGATGTGCGCGCCGCGGGGCTCGAGCACCTTGCTCAGCGCGAAGATGTTGCGCACGTCGTCCTCGACCACCAGGATGCGCCTGCCCTCGAGGGCCGCCTCGCGTTCGCGTGCGGCGCGCAGCATGCGCTGGCGGTCGGGCGGCAGATCGGCCTCCACCTGGTGCAGGAACAGCGTCACCTCGTCGAGCAGCCGCTCGGGCGAGCGTGCGTCCTTGATGATGATGGAGCGCGAGAAGCGCCGCAGGCGCTGCTCCTCGTCGCGGTCGAGGCTGCGCCCGGTGTACACGATCACCGGCGGGAAGCTGACGTTCTCGAGTCCGTCCATCTTCTCCAGCAGCTCGTAGCCGGAGAGGTCCGGCAGGTTCAGGTCGAGCACCATGCAGTCGAAGGTCTGCGCGGAGAGCAGCTCCAGTGCCGCCCCGGCCGAGTCCGCCGCCACGATTTCAACGTTGCCGGCGGCCAGCAGCTCGCGCACGCTCTCGCGCTGCCGCGCGTCGTCCTCCACCACCAGCACGCGCCTCACGCCGGGTGAAAGGCGCGAGTCGAGGCGCTTCAGTGCCTCGACGAGCTGTTCGCGGTCCACGGGCTTCAGGGCGTATCCGACCGCGCCGCGGCTGAGCGCCTCGTGCGAGTAGTCGGCCACCGACACCACGTGCACGGGCACGTGGCGCACCTCGGGATCGCGCTTGATCTCGTCCAGCACGGACAGGCCGGTGCGGTCGGGCAGGTGCATGTCGAGCAGCACCGCGTTGACGTCCTCCCCACGCAACATGTCGAGGCCCGACTGCGCATCGTGGGCGACCAGCGGCATGAAGCCGCTCTCGCAGGCCACGTCCGCCAGGATGCGCGCGAAGGCCGGATCATCCTCGATCACCAGCAGGCGCCGGTCCCGCGGATCGCGGCTGCGCCGGCGCGGCATGTCCCGGCGGGCCGCCGCGCCTTCGGCAACAGGCGCCGGGCGTGCCGTGGCCTGGGTGGGGGGCGCGGGTGCCGCAGGCGCGGCTGGCGCAGCGTCTGGCCGCGCCGGCACGGGGACCGCGGATGGGTCGGGCATGCACTCCGGCAGCCACAGCGTGAAGGTGCTGCCTGCACCGATCTCGCTGACGACGGTCACCCCCCCGCCCAGCAGCGCCGCAAGGTCGCGCGAGATCGAAAGCCCCAGGCCGGTGCCGCCGTATTTCCGGTGCGTGCTGCCGTCGGCCTGGCGGAAGGCCTCGAAGATGGCCTGCTGCTGCTCGCGCGCGATGCCGATGCCGGTGTCGCGCACGGCGAAGGCAATCCCCTTCTGCCCGTTCCGGGAGGCGGCCGACACGGTGACGCCCACCGACCCCGAGGCAGTGAACTTGACGGCGTTGGAAAGCAGGTTGCGCAGGATCTGCAGCGCGCGCTGGCCGTCGGTCTCGATGCGCCCGGGCGCGTCCGGTGCCACGCTCACGTCGAACTCCAGGCCCTTGCCGCGAGCCACCTCGGTGAATCCCTCGCGCAGCGAGTCCAGCAACCTCGCCACCGTGACACCCTCGCGCTGGATCTCCATGCGACCCGCCTCGATCTTCGAGAGATCGAGGATGTCGTTGATCAGTCCCAGCAGGTCGTTGCCCGAGGCGTGGATGGTCTGCGCGAAGCGCACCTGCTCCGGGGTGAGGTTGCCGGCCCTGTTCTCCGCCAGCAGCCTCGCCAGGATCAGCGAGGAATTCAGCGGCGTGCGCAGTTCGTGGCTCATGTTGGCCAGGAACTGCGACTTGTAGTCATTGACGCGCTGCAGTTCCACCGCACGCGCCCTCAGTTCCACCTCGCCCAGGGCCAGGCGATCGGCGTGCTCCTCCAGCGCCCGCGCCTGTTCCGCGAGCTGCGCATTGGTCTGTTCCAGTTCCGCCTGCTGCTGTTCCAGCCTCGCCTGCGAGGCCCGGAGGGCATCGCCCTGCTCCTGCAGCTCCTCATTGGCGACCTTCAGCTCATCCTGCTGCGCCTGCAGTTCCTCGGCCTGGCACTGGGTTTCTTCCAGCAGTTCCTCCAGCCTGCGGCGGTCGAGCGCGGCATTGACGGCGACACCCAGCGTGCCCCGCACCCGCTGGAGCAGCTCCCGCTCGTGCCCATCGGGCTCGCGGTCCAGGCCCACCTCGAGCACGGCATTGACGCGCCCGCCCCAGGCCGAGGGAACCAGCAGCGCGCACCCCGGTGCGGCCGAGACCAGCGCCGATTCCATCCGCAGGTGTTCCCCGGGAACCGCCACCTGCATCAGCCGCCCCGAGCGTGCACACTCCCCGGCCAGGCCCTCGCCCAGCGCGGTGCCCGCGGGCGCACCAGCCGCCAGCGCAAAATCCGCCACGCGCTCGAGCCGGTCTTCCTCCACCCGCACGTGGAAGGCCGCCACCGGCGCGCGCAATTGCCCCGTCACGAAGCGCAGCACCCGCTCGCCCAGCACCTGGAGCCGGTGCTCGCCCTGCAGCAGGGCGGCCAGCGCGGCCTGCGTTGCCTGCAGCCAGTCCTCGACCTGCTTGCGCCGCACCTCGCGCGCGGCGATGAAGCCGCCGACGAGCACCAGCAGCAGCAGCACCGCGATGCCGCCGAACACCGTCCACGCGGAACGGACCTGCGAACGCTCCATGGCGAGATGGCGCGAGGCCAGCCGGGCGCGCTCGCTGTCGAGCATCGCGGTGGAAAGGATGTGGCTCTCGTCCATCAGCTCCTTGCCGCGACCCACGCTCACCAGCTCGACCGCACTTTCCCAGCCGTCCTTGCGCTGCGCGTCGATCACCTGCTGCAGCAGGTCGAGCCTCGTCAGCACCAGTTCGCGCAGGGCCCGGGCTTGCTGCAGCTGCCCGGGATCATGCTCCACCAGCACCAGCAGGCGCTCCAGGTCAGCGCGCAGCCGGGCGCGTGCCTCGATGAATGGCCTGAGGTAATCCTCTCGCTGGGTGATCAGGAAGCCACGCTGACCCGTCTCCGCGTCGGTGATGCCGGCCATCACGGCGGTGATCGCCGCATCCACGTTCAGCGTGGCCAGTGCGGCGTCGCGCGTGCTGTTCTGTGCCCTGAGGGCGGCCCAGGAGAGCAGGCCCAGCAGCACCAGCAGGGCCACGGCGGCAGCCAGCCCGGCCACGAGGCTCACGGGCAGGTTCCGGTTCAGGCGGATGCTGGCACCGGCTTCGCCTGGATGGGCGATGCCCGGAGTCGTGTTGGGGGACATTCACTTCTTCTGATACTGCGCGTGGCAGTATCACATCCCGGCCCGGAAGTGGATGTCGGACAACGCCGCGTCCGGCGGATTCAGCCCGACCGGCGCTCCAGCGTGAGTTCGGCCAGCGCGGCGCGCAGGTCGTGCAGCCGCGGCGGCTTGCCGACGACGCGGTCCACGTGCGGTACGGCCTGCCCCTCGGCCAGCAGCCGCTCGCCCCAGCCGGTCAGCAGGATCACGGGAACCTGCGGCGCGGCCTGCTTCACTGCCGAGGCCACTGCGCGGCCGTCCACATTGGGCATGCCGAGGTCGGTGATCACCACCGAAATGGGCCGGGCACCCGGCTCCAGCGAGGCCCGGAACAGCTCGATCCCCTCGCGTCCGTCCGCCGCCGCGATCACGGTGTGCGCATCGAGTTCCAGGATCTCGCGCAGCGAGCGCAGCAGCACCTGGTCGTCGTCGACCAGCAGGATGTTGAGGCCGTGCACCGCGGCCACCGGTTCCGCCGGCGCGCGTTCCGCGCGGACCACGGCCTCGTTGAACAGCAGCCGCACCGTGGTGCCGGCGCCGGGCGTGCTGTGGATCTCCACCTCGCCCTCGTGCCGCTGCATCACGCCGTAGACCATGGCCAGGCCCAGGCCGGTGCCACGTTCGCCCTTGGTGGTGAAGAAGGGCTCCAGGCAGCGCCGCCGCGTCTCCTCGTCCATGCCGGTGCCGGTGTCGCTCACCTCGGCGAAGATGCGCCCGTCGGCGGCCTGGCCGGTCTTCAGCACCAGCCGGCCGCCCTCCGGCATCGCGTCCACCGCGTTGAACACCAGGTTCACCAGCGCCTCGCGGATCTCGTTCTCGATGCCGCGCACCGGCGGCAGCGAAGTCTGCAGTTCCAGCCGCAGGTCGATCACCACCCCCTGCCTCTGCGGCATCGCCTGCCAGCGCGCGCGGGTGAGATCGGGCACCTGCGAAACCACCTGGTTGAGCTGCAGGGACTGCAGCTGCCCCCTGCCGGCACGATGCCGGTAGAACTCGCGCAGCCGCGCCACCGTCTCGGCCACGTCGCTGACGGCCTGCTGGATGGTCAGCAGCGCATGGCGCGCGCGCTCCGGCAGCGCGGGCTCGTTCTCCAGCAGCGAACTGGCATACAGCATGATCGGGGAGATGGCGTTGTTGATGTCGTGGGCGATGCCGCTGGCCATCTGTCCCAGCACCCGCAACCTTTCCTGCTGCATCACCGCCTGCTGGGTGTTCGCGAGGTCCTCGTATGCCGCCTGCAATGCGCCGCGCAACCGTGCCTGGTGCACGGCCAGCGCGACGTGCTCGCTCAGCTGCCTCAGGAACTCGCTGTCGTCGCTGCCGAAGGATGCGGCCTCGGTGCGGGCGGCCAGCAGCACGCCGAACACCATGCCCTCCATCGCCAGCGGCGCGGCCACCAGCGCCTTGAGGCCGGCGGCGGCCAGCTGCCGCGCCAGCGGCACGGGGACCGCGGCGAGGTCTGGTTCGTGCACGAGATGTCCCTGCACGCAGCGCGCCAGGCCATTGGCCTCGATGGCGATGCGCGAGCCGGGCGCCAGCGACGCGGCCGCCCCGACGCGCGTGGCGGCAGGGCCCATGGCCGCCACGGCCATCGAGTCATCCGGCGGGTCGTACAGGCACACGCAGCCGAAATCCAGCGGCAGGCGGCTCTCCACCGAGGCGGTGACCACCTGCAGGATGCTGTCCAGGTCCTGCCGCTGGCCGATGGCGCGCGTGGTGGCCTCGAGCAGGTGCATCCGGCGCAGCTGCTGCTGCAGGCGCAGCTCGGTGCGCTTCATCGCGGTGATGTCCTGCATCGCGCCGCGCATGCGCACCACGCGGCCGTCCTGCAAGACCGGCCGGCTGATGGTGCGCACCCACTTGTGCTCGCCCTGCGCGCTGACCAGCTCCAGCTCCAGGTCGTAGGGCGTGCCGTCCTTGACCGACTTCCCGATCGCCGCCGTGATGCGCTCGCGATCGGCGGGCCGATAGAACTGCAGGCCCATCTCGCGGCTGGGCTTCACGTCCATCTCGAGTCCGTGGATACGCGCGATCTCCGCCGTCCACGCGCCTTCGCCGGTGACCGGGTCGAACTGCCATCCACCCACCTGCGCCAGCCGGCCCGTCTCCTCCAGCAGTTCCTCGCGCTCGCGCAACTCCTGGTTGATGCGCGCCAGCTCGGCCGTGCGCGAGCGCACCCGCTCCTCCAGGAACTGGTTGGTGCCGCGCAGTTCGCGCAGCGCGCGCGTCCAGCCGCGGATCAGCCAGGCCGAGAACAGCGTCAGCGCCACCAGGCCGGTGGCCACCAGCAGCATGATGTCGCGCACGCCCGCGGTCAGCCCGCGCCACTCCGCCGGCAGGATCTCGGCCGCCACGACCAGGAAGGGCTGGCGGAAATGCACGGCGAGCCCCGTCCGGCCGGCCAGCTCCGACATCGGCACCTGCTGCCAGGTGAAGGGCGCGCCGCCCGGACCCTCGACCTGCCCGGAGGGTTCCGCGCCGACGCGCGACCACAGCGCCGGATTGCTGCGCGCCAGCGTGGCCTCTTCCCTCCCCGGAAGCTGCCAGCCCCACTCCAGCCCGGGCTGCCCCGCCATGATCCAGTAGCCGTCGGAGTTGAGCAGCCGCAACCGGTGCGCATAGGCCGGCACGGCATTGCGCAGCCGCTCGAACAGGGTGTCCCCCAGGTAGTGGATCACGTAGATGCCGCGCACCCGGCCTTCGGCATCGAACACCGGCGCGCCCAGCCGCAGCATGGGCTTGTGCGGAACCACGATGGCGCCGTCTTCCATGCTGAGGTCCAGCGCCGAGACGTACATCGCGCCCTGTGGCATGGAGATCACGGACCTGAAGAACTCGTGCCCGGACTTGTCCTGCAGGTCCTCCGGCGGCGCAACCGCCCCGCTGTGATCCACGCGCATCACCTCCATGCCGGCAGCATCGATGAAGCGCATCTGGTCGAACTCGGGGTGGTTGACGCTGACCGCCTGGGCGAGGCGCGTGGCCTTCTCCAGGCCCTCGGCGCTGCCGCTGGCCAGGTACTCGCGCAACCCGTCACCATCGATCAGCAGGCGCAGGATGTCCGCCGCGGGCCTCACCTCCCCGCGCATCAGCTGCGCCAGCACGCCCACCCGGGCCCACTCGCGCTGCCGCTGCGCCTCCTGCACGCGCGCCGCCTCGACCCGGTAGAGCGCCGTGCAGCCGAGGATCACCGCCGCCAGCGCCGCGAGCGCCAGCAGTGGGCCAGCAACGCGCTGCCACGTGCCGCTTGGCGCGCTGGCCGGTGGTACGTTGTCGGCTGTATGCGGCAGAAGGACTTCCTGTGGTGCCGCGGAACTCAGGGGCTCCCGGCGATGTTCCCGGTCTGCGCCGGGCGGGGCTCGCCGTAGCGTATCACGCTGATCTGGCCGTCACCTTCCAGCCACGCGTGGCGCACGTCGCGCAGGTGGGCCACGCCCTGTTCGCGAAGCCTGGACATCACCTCGTCGGCAGAGAGCCGCTCGCGCCTCAGGTTGGAGAAGATGAAGCGCCCATGGCGTACCAGGGGCAGCGCCCTGGGCGTGATGAACCGCGCCACGATCCGGTAGCGGTACGCCAGCCAGTCGAGCAGCATGTTCCAGCCGACGATGGTGGCGAGCAGGATGAAGCCCTCGGTGATCGTGCTGTAGTTGCCGGCCATGGCGTTCTGCGCGGCATCGGCGAGGACGACCAGCAGCAGCACGTCGGCGATGCCGAGCGCGCCGATGTCGCGCCGGATCACGAAGCGGAAGACCAGGAACAGGAACCAGTAGACGGCGCTGCCGCGGATCAGGATCTCCGGCACCGACATCCGGACCGCAAACAGGTCGCCGAGGTCCATGGGCACGCCTCCGGTGGATGAGGCGATTCTAGCCCCCTGGCCCGGACAATGCCGCCTGGCCGCCAGGCCCGCGCGGCGGGCATCAGTGGCGGATGTAGGCCTGGACGAGGCGGTCCCAGACGCGCGCGGCCACCGGACCGGTGAAACCGCCGGCCTCCACCTGCCGGAAGGCATGTTCCTCCGACAGCAGCCTGTGGCGGCACAAGGCCGTGGCCGCGCCGGCCAGCAGGCCGAACTGCAGCGCACGCGTCAGCCCCGCCGGTCCACCGACCGGCGCCGCGGAGGATTGCGCCTCCAGCGCCTGGCGGCTGCGCTCGGACAGTCCCCAGTTGGCGGCGATGCGCGCAGCCGTCACCGCGGCATTGGCATGCAGGGAGGCGGCGATGGCCGGAATGTCGCGTTCCAGGCCGGGCCTCGCGTCGTAGAGGTCGTTGATGACGCGGTAGACGGCCACGGCACCCACGCCATGCAGCAGCGCCAGCAGGTGCGCGGTGAAGGGATCGGCATCCTGGCTGCGGCCGGCCCAGGCCTCGGCCGCCGAAGCGCTGTACAGCGAATGATCCCAGAGCACCTCGCCGAAGTGGCCGAGCTTGCTGTCGGCACCGGCCAGCGGCCGCAGCAGCCGCGAGGCCACCAGCATGCGGATGCCCTGGGTGCCCAGCAGCGAGGTCGCACGGTCGACGCTCTCCACGGGCTGCGCACTGACGCGATAGAACGGACTGTTGGCGGTGCGCAGCAGGTCGCCGGTGAGCTGTGGATCCTGCGACACCATGCCCGAGAGCGCCTTCAGCGAGGCGTCCTCGTCGTTGAGCATCTCCATGATCTGCGGCAGCAGCGACGGACGGCTCGGCGTGTAGCGCGGTTCGGAACCCACGCGCGCGATGGTGGCGCTGGCTTCCAGCATCAGCTGGACCTGCGCCGGGTCGGGGCGGGCATCCATGTCCGCGGCGCGCGGATCGTTGAGCGCCACGGCATAGACGAGGCGCTGCAGCGACAGCGGCCGGCCGGCCGGCGTGGCCTCGACCTCTTCCGCACAGTCCTGCGCCGCGGCGGGAGCCGCCCCGGGCTGCGGCGCCCCGGCCAAGGCCCGCATGACGGCGGCCTCGGGCTGCTTCTTTCGCCAGAACAACAGTGAACGCATGATTGCCCCAAAGTTAAGCGCAGCGAAGGGGTGGAAGCTGCCTGCTGGCGCACATTTCCGGACATGGCACGCCCCGGCCAGGGCCCGGTCCGCGGGTCCGCCGGGACCCTGCATATAAAGATGAGGGAATCGGTCCCTTTCAGGGGTACAGGCCCCGCTGGGCGCGGGCGGAGAGCACGCGCCGGCAGGCCACGATGTAGGCGGCGGTGCGCAGCGTGACCCGGTATTCCTGGTGCACGTCCCAGATGTGCGCGAAGGCCCCGCTGAGGATCTGGTCGAGGCGCTGGTTGATCTCCGCCTCGGTCCAGAAGAACGAATTGAAGTCCTGTACCCACTCGAAGTACGACACCGTCACGCCGCCGGCATTGGCAATGACGTCCGGCACCACCACGATGCCGCGCTCGGCGAGCACGAGGTCGGCGTCGGGGTTGGTGGGACCGTTGGCACCTTCGAGGACCAGCCCGGTGCGCACACGGCGGGCGCGCGCCGCGGTGATCTGTCCTTCCAGTGCGGCCGGAACCAGGATGTCGCACTCCACTTCCCAGAAATCCTCGGCGCCGATGTTCGCCCCACCCTCGTAGCCGGCCACGCCGCCCGTCGCGGCGACGGCCCGCGAGAGTGCCTTCACGTCGAGGCCGTTGCCATCGTGCACGCTGCCGGTATGGTCCTGCACCGCGACGATCCTCGCGCCATGCTGCACGAACATCTCCGCTGCGGCCGACCCCACGTTGCCGAAGCCCTGCAGCACGATGCGCGCCCCCTCGAGCCGCATCCCCAGCCGCTTCGCCGCCTCGCGCCCGATGTAGAACAGCCCGCGGCCGGTGGCCTTCTCGCGTCCCAGCGACCCGCCCAGCATCACGGGCTTGCCGGTGACCACGCCGGTGGTGGTGGCGCCCACGTTGGCCGAGTAGGTGTCCATGATCCACGCCATCACCTGCGCGTCGGTGTTCACGTCCGGCGCGGGAATGTCGCGCGAGGGGCCGATGATGAGGCCGATCTCGCTGGTGTAGCGGCGAGTGAGCCGCTCCAGCTCCTTGCGCGAGAGCTTCCCCGGATCGACGCGGATGCCGCCCTTGGCACCACCGAAGGGCAGGTTCACGGCGGCGTTCTTGATGGTCATCCAGCCCGCCAGCGCCATCACTTCCTCGAGCGTGACGTCGGGGTGATAGCGGATGCCGCCCTTGCCCGGACCGCGCGACAGGCTGTGCTGCACGCGGTAGCCCTCGAAGTGGGCCACGGTGCCGTCGTCCAGCTCGATGGGGACGTCGACGATGAGGACCCGCTTGGGCCGGGTCAGCGTGCCGACCCAGCGCTCCAGCTCGCCGAGGTACGGCCGCACGCGGTCGACCTGCGTGAGGAAAGTGCCCCACGGACTCTCCCGCTCGCGCGGGCACACATAGCTCAGGTCCGTGCTGGCATCCGGCTGCATCAGTCCGTCAGTATGGTCTTGGTTTCCGTGTAGGCAAGGAAATTCTCCGGCCCGCCCTCGCGGCCGATGCCGGACTGCTTGAAGCCGCCGTACGGCGCCAGGAAGTCCATGCGCAGGCCGTTCTGGCCCACGCAGCCGGTGCGCAGGCGCCGCGCCACGCGGTAGGCCTTTTCCGCATCGGGCGTGAACACCGCGCCGTTGAGGCCGTAGATGGAATCATTGGCAATGCGCACGGCATCCTCCTCGTCCCTGCACGCGATCAGCGAGATCACCGGGCCGAAGATTTCCTCCTGCGCGATGACCATGCGGTTGTCCACGTGGGTGAACAGCGTGGGTTCGAAGTAGAAGCCACGCGTCAGGTGCGGCGGCTGGCGGCCGCCGCAGGCCAGCTTCGCGCCCTGCTCGAGTCCCTTCGCCACGTAGCCCTTCACGCGCTCGAGCTGGCGCTTCATCGCCAGCGGACCCATCATCGTGGACGGATCGTTGGGGTCGCCCACCCTGACCTTCGCCATCTCGGCCACGATGGCGTCGGCGAGCTGCTGGTAGCGATGCTGCGGGACGATCACGCGCGAGAGCGTGGCGCAGACCTGCCCGGTCATCGTGCAGATGGTGCCGGCCAGGATGGCCGCGGCCTGCTCGACCGGGAAATCATCCAGGACCAGCGCAGCGGACTTGCCGCCCAGCTCCAGCGTCACGCGCGCAATGCGCTCGCCGCACACGCTGGCGATGCGCCGGCCGGCGGCCGTGCTGCCGGTGAAGCCCACCTTGTCCACGCCTGGATTGCGCACCAGGTGGTCGGAAGCCTCGCGGTGCGCCGGCACCAGGTTGACCACGCCGGGCGGGAAGCCGGCCTGTTCGGCGCATTCAGCGATGATGTACGCCTCCAGCGGCGTCTCCGGTGCCGGCTTCATGATGACGGTGCAGCCCGCCACCAGCGCCGGGCCGATCTTCTGCGCCATGATGGCGTAGGGCGCGTTCCAGGGCGCGATGGCCGCCACCACGCCCACGGGCTCGCGCACGATGATGGCCTTGCCGTTGCCCATCGACGCGGGTTGCCGGACTTCGAAAGGCCAGGTGGTGGCCAGGCCGGCGAAATAGCGCAGCTGGAAGGTTCCGCCATGGACCACGTTGGGCGCGAAGCTCGCCACTCCTCCCATCTGCCGCGTCCAGGCAGCGGCCAGCTCCGCGTGGCGCGCCTCCAGCAGCCGCGCCAGTTCCGCCACCCTGGCGCCGCGCTCGGCATGGGACATGCGCGGCCAGGGTCCGTTGTCGAAGGCTTCGCGCGCAGCGGCCACGGCGCGGTCCATGTCGGCCTCGCGTGCCTCGGCGACCTCGGTGAACACTTCCTCGGTGGCCGGATCGACCAGCTGGATGCGGCCGGTGGCGACCGGGGCCACCCATTCGCCGCCGATGAAGAGCCTGTCACGATGACGGATGCTGATGGCGCCGGACATCTTTTTCGCTTCCCGTGTTGGACCCGGTTGCGCAGTCTACAGCGCACCTCCGGGTGTACCGACAACTTCTGCTTCGGACAATTACTGGAAATACTACCTTGGAAGCGGCAACCGTCGGACGGCTCCTTCGCAGTATGCAGGCTGCGACACGTTGATTCCCGGCCCTCCCGTCCCCATCGTGCGGGGCAGTGTCCAACCGCTTGCACAGGAAACGACCGTGAACCAACGACGCCTGGCAGGCCATGTGACGCTGGCCCTGTCGCTGGCCCTGCTTGCCATCCCCGCGGCGGTGATGCTCGGCCGCAGCCTGAAGCCGGAGGAAGCGGCTGCGCCCCAGCCCGCCATGGCCGCTCCCGTGCTGGAGAAGATCGCCACCGACGGCTTCGATGCCGAAGACGTCGTCGAGATCGCGCGCCGCCTCGCCGCCGAACCCTACCATCCGCCCGGGCCCATCACCCCCGGACTCGAGAAGCTGGGCTATGACCAGTACCGCGACATCCGCTTCCCGCCGGAACGCGCGTTCTGGTCCGACGAGCCCACGCCCTTCCGCCTCGATGTGCTGCCCGCCGGCTCCATCTACACCACGCCGGTACGGGTGTCGGTGGTCGAGGACGGCCAGGTGCAGGAGATCGAACCGGTTCCCGGCCTGTTCGAGCTGGCGCCGCGCTTCCCGGAGGAACTCCGGGACAAGGCACTGTCGATCTCGGGCTTTCGCCTGCGCTCGCGACTGAACTCCAACAGCTACTGGGACGAGTTCCTGGTCTTCCAGGGTGCCAGCTATTTCCGCGCGGTGGGGCGTGGCCAGAACTACGGCCTGTCGGCACGCGCGCTGGCACTGCGCACCGGCGAGCCGGAGGGCGAGGAGTTTCCCAACTTCACGCACTTCTGGATCGAGAAGCCGCGCCGCAACGCGCGCACCATCACCATCCACGGCCTGCTCGACAGCCCGTCGGTGACCGGCGCCTACCACTTCGAGGTGTCCACCGGACGCGAGACGCGCATGGACGTGCGCTACACCCTGTTCCCGCGCGTGGACCTGCGCAGCGTGGGCATCGCCCCCCTGACCTCGATGTTCCTGTTCGACCCGTCCAACCGCTCGCGCTTCGACGACTTCCGGCCGCGCGCGCATGACTCCGACGGATTGATGTTCGTCAGCAGCGGCGGCGAGGAGGTGTGGCGGCACCTGGCCAACCCCGCCACGCTGCAGATCTCGGCATTCACCAGCGAGCAGCCCAGGGCGTTCGGGCTGATGCAGCGTGCGCGGCTGTTCTCGGATTTCCAGGACCTGGAAGCCCGTTACGAGCGCCGGCCCAGCGCCTGGGTGGAATTTCCCGGCGAGGAAGAGCCGGCCGCGCGCGGCACGCTGAAGCTGGTGGAAATCCCCACGCGCAGCGAGGCCAACGACAACATCGTCGCCTTCTGGCAGCCGGCGCAGGTGCTGCCGGCAGGCCAGCCGTACACCGGCTCGTACCGCATCACCTGGACGGCCGAATCGCTGGTGGAGCGCGAGCTGGGACGGTTCGTGGCCACGCGCATCGGCGCCAACATGCGCGGCGACAGGCGGCTGGTGGTGCTCGACCTCGCCGGCGCCGGCCGCTCGGCCGAGGACCTCGTGCTCGACGTCAGCGCCTCGGCCGGCACCGTGTTCAATCCGGTGGTGCACGAGAATCCGGCCATCGGCGGCCTCAGGGTCAGCTTCGAGTTCGATCCCGGCGGCGCACAGCTGATCGAGTTCCGCGCGCTGGTGCGCGAGGACGGAAAGCCGGTGAGCGAAACCTGGCTTTATCGATGGACGGCCAGCTAGCCGTCCGCGCCGTCCATTCCGGCGCCGCGCGCCGCGGCGCGATGCCCCCGCCCGCGCCGCTCGCCATGCCGGTGCAGGACCTCGCCGTGCGTCCCCCTGCCCGTTTCGCCGAGGAGCTGGATTTCCGCTCCGTGCTGGCGCGCGCCATCACGCTGTCGGGCACCATCGGCATCGTCGCCTACGGCGTGACCGAGATGATCGGCATCATGCGCAACGAGGACATGTCGGCGCTGCAGGTGCTGCTGATCGTGTTCTTCGCGCTGACGCTGGCATGGATCGCGCAGGCCGCCGCCGCTTCGGTGGCGGGGCTGCTGCCGCAGCGCCGCCTGCCGCTCGCGCCGCCCGAGGAGGTGGCGCGGCGGCGCACCGCGCTGGCCGCCGCCGAGGCCGGCATACAATCTGACGCGGCCGCGAAGGGGGAGAGGTAGATATGGGGGTGTGGCGATAATATAAAAAAAAAAAACAACA
>QGUX01000045.1 GCA_003242275.1 Pseudomonadota bacterium
GAAGCAATGGCCCGCCACACCGCATCACGCCGTGATGTCCTGGCCGGCCTGCTGGCGAGCCTGCCGCTGGCGCCGCTGGGCCATGCTGCGGCGCCGGCAACGGACGGTGCGCGTCCGCCGCCGGCCACGCTGCGCAAGGCGGGCAACGCGCCGGCCCGCGTGGACGCGGACGGCTTCATCCGCCGCTGGCTGGTGCTCGATCCCATTGGCGTGGGCGGCCGGCTCACGGCGCCGGAGGTCGAGGCAGCCATCGAGCGCTGGCAGGTTCCCTGGGATGGCGACGCCCTGCCGCGCGACGGCCAGGTGGTCGAGCTGGGCGGGCAGAGGCTCACCTGGCATGCGCTGGACACGCTGCTCTACAACCTGAACCTGTACCACTTCGCCTGGTCACGCTCGAAGCCCACCAGCAACGTGCTGTTCTGGACCTGCACGGCCGTCGAGGTCCTCACCGAGGCGCGCGACGTGCGCCTGTCCATCGGTTCCAACGCCGCTTCGGTCTGGTGGCTGGATGGGCAGCGCGTGATCGCGCTGTACAATGACCGCCAGACCGTGATCGATGACGGGGTATCGCGCCGCCTCACGCTGCGGCCGGGGCGCCACGTCATCCGGGCGGCAATCATCAATGGCGGCGGGGCAACGGACTTCTGCGCCCGCTTCCTGGATGCCAGGGACCGGCCAGTGACCGGACTGACCGTGGGGGTTTCTTCCTGATGCAGGTGGACCTTGCCCGGCGCAGCCTGGCCCGCGCGGCCAGCCTGCTGCCTGCCCTGTTGCTTGCCGCCGGCACCACGGCGCAGGCGGCCTCACCCGATGCGGCGCGTCCCGCGCCAGGAACGGAACTTCGCCTCTGGCCCGGCACGGCACCGGGCAGCGAGAACTGGACCCAGCCGGAATCCATCACCACCAGCGCGGGCGGCGATCGCATCATCTCCAACGTGCGCGAGCCCTCGCTGACGGTGTTCCTGCCCGACCCGTCGCGCGCCACCGGCGCGGCCGTGGTGATCGCACCCGGCGGCGCGCTGCGCGCGCTGAGCTTCGACAACGAGGGCGTGAAGGTGGCGCAGTGGCTGAACGAGCGCGGCATCGCCGCCTTCGTGCTCAAGTACCGCACGCTGCAGCAGGCGCCCCGTGGCGCCGGCGGCGGTCCGGGCGCCGGCAGGCCGCCGCGCCCGCCGGGAAGGCCAGGTGGCGCGCCGGGCGGCGCACCGCCGCCGCGGCAGGAACTGGTGATCCGCAATGCCAACGCCAATCCGGCCCCCGACGATCCTGCGCTCACCGAGGTGCTGCACATGGCGGTGGCGGATGCGCAGGCGGCGATCCGGCTGGTGCGCAGCCGCGCGCAGGCCTGGGGCATCGATCCGGCGCGCATCGGCATCATGGGATTCTCCGCCGGCGGCGGCGTGGGCGTCGGCACTGCGCTGGCGGAGAAGTCCGATGCCTCGCCGGACTTCCTCATTTCGCTGTACGGTCCCTCGCTGATGGACGTGAACGTGCCCGGGCACGCACCGCCACTGTTCATCGCCGTGGGTTCCACGCACTTCAATGTCACCAATGGCTGCCTGGCGCTGTTCGCTGCGTGGAAGGCGGCCGGCAAGCCGGCCGAGATCCACGTGTACGACCAGGTCAGCGCCGGCTTCGGCATGTCGCGGCGCGGCCTGCCGGTGGATGGATGGATCGAACGCATGCACGAGTGGATGGTCGCCCGGGGGCTGACGCGATGAACCTGCCGCGCCTGCCCTGGCCCCTGAAGACCCTGTCACTTGCCTCGCTGGCGTGCATGGCCACCGCCGCGCACGGCGAACGGCCCTGGTGGTCACCCGGCGACGGGGATCCCCTGCCCGCCTATGTCGAGTACGGCAACCATGCCGGCCGCCTCGGCGTGCTGAATACCGACGGCGCCATCCAGACGCGCGGCCATGCCTTCTTCGAGCCCATCGGGCCCACCGGCCGCGCCTGCGTGTCCTGCCACCAGCCCGCCGACGGCATGTCGCTGTCGCTGGAGACCATCCGCGCGCGCTGGAAGGTCACCAACGGCAAGGACCCGATCTTCCACATGTACGACGGCGCCAACTGCCCGCACCTGCCGCCCGAGGACCCGGCCTCGCATTCGCTGCTGCTGGAGCGCGGGCTGTTCCGCATTGCGCTGCCGTGGCCGCCGCGCAATGAACGCGGCGATCCGGTCGAACCGGAGTTCACCATCGAGGTGGTACGTGATCCCACCGGCTGCAACACCCACCCGGTGTACGGCATCGATGGCCAGCGGCGCGAGATCTCGGTCTACCGCCGCCCGCGGCCCGCGGCCAACCTGCGCTATGTGGCCTCCTCGCGCTTCGGCGTCTCGCCCTTCATCGGCAAGACCGGCCAGCTGGCCGCCGTCGACCCGGACACCGGCCGGCCGGTGAACATGAACATGATGGCCGATGCGCGCGAACCCTCGCTGCGCAGCCAGGCGCGCGGGGCCGCCCGCACGCACCTGCAGCTGGGCACGCTGCTGACCCGCGAGCAGCTGGACCAGATCGAGAAGTTCGAGCTGCAGCTGTACGCTGCCCAGGTGGAATCACGCCACGGCGTGCGCA
Organism: Pseudomonadota bacterium; assembly: GCA_003242275.1. Next base: position 2,577 of record QGUX01000045.1, read on the forward strand.
TGGACGAACCGGACGGCCCGTCCTCGCTGGGCCCGCGCAACCTCGCCAAGGGCGAGGACGGCGTGCTTGGCAACAACACCACCCGCTACGTGTTCCCGATGGAGGACAAGTGGGCGCTGCCGGAAGGCCGCGAACCGGCCAACGAGGCCGAGGCGCACCGCGCCTCGGTGCAGCGCGGCCATGACGTGTTCTTCTTCCGCACGTTCTGGATCAGCGATGCCATGCACATCAACACGGTGGGCCTGGGCAATCCCATCAAGCGCACCTGCGCCACCTGCCATGGCATGCACATGACCGGCATGGACACGGCCAACGGCTGGATGGACCTCGGTACCACCAACCATCCCTGGGCGCTGGAGCCGCCCGAGAGCCCGTGGGCGAAGGAGCTGCCGCCGCTGCCGCTGTTCAAGATCACCTGCCGCGCCGACCTGCCGCCGCATCCCTTCCTGGGGCGCGTCATCTACACGCAGGATCCCGGGCGTGCGCTGATCTCGGGCAAATGCGACGACGTGGGGGCGATCGTGATCCAGCAGTTCCGCGCCCTGTCGGCCCGCGCGCCCTATTTCTCCAATGGCTCGGCGGCCAACCTGCGCGAGCTGGTGGACTTCTACGACCGGCGGTTCAACATCCGGCTGACCGAGCAGGAAAAGCAGGACCTGGTCAATTTCCTGGAGGTGCTGTGATGAAGCGGCTGCTGCAGGCGGCCCTGCTGGCGGCCGTGAACACCGCCGTGCTGGCCGCGCCTTCACCGGGCACGCGCCTGAGCTTCGTCGCCTGCCCCATCATCCGCGACACCCGCTCCGTGCCCTGCTGGCTGAGCGAATACGAGGGGCAGCTCTACTACCTCACCATCCAGAGCGATGTCAGCGCGCCCGTGCAGCCGCCGATGCTGGGCCACCAGGTGCTGGTGGAAGGCGTGGTCAGCGATGCCGCACCGATCTGTGGCGGCGTGGTGCTGTCGGAGGTGAACCTGTCGGTGATGCCGGAGCGTGACGCCAACTGCAACACCCTGCTGCCGGCCGACGAACGCTACGTCATCGACTTCAACCCGCGTCCGCCGGGGCCCAGTTCCGGCAGGCTGGCCTTCGGTGGCCAGGCGCGCGCCGGCGGCGTGGAACCCGACCGCCCGCGGCGGCAGGCCGCGCCGCCCTCGGGTGAACAGATGATCGACATCCACTTCGACTTCGACCGCGGCGTGTCCTTCCGTCATCCCAGCGACCTGTCGGGCGTGCTCGCCCGCGCCCGGCAGGTCGATGCCAGGCAGGCGCGCGTGATCGGCCATCGCGGCGCCCACCGGCTCAGCAATGGCACGCTGCTGCGCGAATCGGAGAACATCGCGCAGCGCCGCGCCGACGAGATCGCCAGCCTGCTGGCCGGCGCCGGCCTCACCATCCCCATCCAGAAGGAAGTACGCGATACGGTGGACGAGGCGGACGGATTCGAGGACTGGCGCAGCCGGCGGGTCACCGTCGTGCTCACGCCGTGACCTGGGACGAAGGCAACAACGCAACAGACGGATCAAGGAGGGGGGAAGAACATGAACAGGCAATCGAGGACCGGCCTGACCTGCGCCATCCGCGGCCTGGTGGCCTGCGCGGCCGCCACCGGCGTGGTCACGGCCGTGCAGGCAGCGGCGCCAGCTCCCGCACCCACCATCACCGAGCTGACCACCGTGCAGGTGTCCCTGCGCGGCAATCCGCCCAGCGGGCCGCATGCGGTGGTGGTGGAACATGACCCGGGCCTGCCCACGCACACCATCTACCGGCCGGAGAAGCTCGGGCCGGGCCAGCATCCGGTGGTGGTCTGGGGCGAAGGCGGCTGCGCCAAGAATGGACTGATGTTCCCCGAGTTCCTCACCGAACTCGCCTCGCATGGCTTCGTGATCATCGCCGACGGCCCGCCGGGCAATCCGGGTGCGGGGGCCGGCGGCCCGAACGGGCCGGCGGCGGCAGGCGCGGGTCCGCGCCCGGGTGGCGCGGGCGCACCGCCCGGTGGCGCAGGCGGCCCGCCGCGCGGATTCACGATGCGGGCCGACGGGACCGACCTGATCAACGGGCTGGACTGGCTCGAGGCCGAATCACGGCGCGCAGGCAGCCGCTTCCAGGGCAAGGTGAACGTGCAGCGCGTGGCCGCGATGGGCATGTCCTGCGGCGGCCTGATGTCCTATGGCGCCGGCGCCGATCCGCGCGTGGCCACGGTGGGCATCTGGAACAGCGGCCTGGTGGAACCCGACCAGGAGGTTCTGGGCAAGCTGCACGGCTCGGTGATCATCGTGACCGGCGGCGAGAGCGACATCGCCTATGCCAACGGCAAGCGCGACTTCGAAACCATGCCCGCAAGGATTCCGGTATTCCACGGGGTGTATCCCTCGGTCGGCCATGGCGGCACCTACCAGGAGGACAATGGTGGAGCCTATGGCGTGGCTGCAGTTGCGTGGCTGAAATGGCAATTGCAGGGCGACACCGGCCCCGGCGGACGCGGCTACTTCGTCGGCGACGGCTGCGGCATCTGCAAGGATGCGAAGTGGGTGATCCAGTCCCGCTCGCTGCCGTAGCCACGCGCCTGCAGCCTCACCGGGTGAGGCTGCAGGCGAAGCTCGCCGCGTCGGCGGGATCGCCGCCGCGGTAGCGCGCCACTGCCGGGTACGGGCACAGTGGCCGCGTGACTCCAGGGAAGGCGTTGCCGGAAGCGATGATGCGATCCGGCGCCCTTCCCCGCTCCACCCAGTCCTGGATGGCCGTGAGCATGTCGAAACGGTCGGTGGACTCCCCGCCGCTGCAATGGGTCATGCCCGGCACCAGGAACAGCCGCGCCCACTCCTGTGGACCCTGCTCGTTCCGGGGCGTGAGCTGCTCGTACCAGTCGACCAGCGCGCCAGTGGCCATGGCCTGGTCCGAAAGGCCGTGGTACACGATCATGCGCCCGCCACGCCTGGCGAAGGTGGTGAGCATCGTCGCCACCGCGTCGTTGATGGCCTCGGTCTCGCGCGTGCGCGCCACGTCGCGGTCGAAGTCGAAGGCCAGCGGGTCGAGGGTGGGTTCCGGCGGCGTGAGCGAGAACTCGCGCAGCGTGTCGCGGCCCAGCGAGGCATTGGCCGGCTGCGAGGTGGCCGTGCCCAGGTGCATGGAGCGCCAGGCCGGCTGCGCGATGCCGGTATCCCAGGTGTAACTGCCGTACAGTTTCTCGCCGCGGCTGTTGCGCGCACCGGCGAAGATCCGCTCCAGCGTCTCCGCCTGCGCCCCGGTCAGGCAGCGGCCCTCGCCGGGCGCGGTGCTCGTGCCGCAAACCTGCATGCGCGGATGGAAGTCGCAGGCCTTGAAGTCGTTGATCATGCCGTCGGCCAGGCCGTCCAGCGCGTCACAGCGCGCCAGCAGGGTCTCGCGGATGGCCGAAAGCTGTGCATCGCTGAATGCGGCATGCAGCTGCGGCCGGCCCTCGGCATCGCGCGGCGCGATGCGCGTCACCGCCTGCAGGCTGTAGACCTGGTTCATGGCGATGCGCGTGAGGTTGAAGGACGGATTGCCCGCCACCACGCCGTCGAAGTACTGCGGCAGGCGTTGCGCCGCCATCATGGCCTCGCGGCCACCCGTGGAGCAGCCCATGAAGTAGGAGTACTCGGGATCCCGGTCGTAGAAGCGCGCCAGCAGCGACTTCGCCTCGCGGGTGCTGCGCTCGATGGCCTGCCAGCCGAAGTCGAGCTTCGCCTGCTGGTCGACGCCGAAGCGTGTGTCGACCGAACTGCGGCCGCGATGGCCGCCATCGGTGGACACCACCGCGAAGCCGCGCTCCAGTGCGGAGGGAAAGCCCGCCACATTGCCCAGGGCGGGATTGAGCACGCCGTTCAGGCCGCCACCGCCCTGGAACAGCAAACGTCCGTTCCAGCCTTCCGGCATGCGCAGCTCGATGCCGGTGCCATAGGACAGATCGGGCAGGCCCGACGGGCGTGGATCGATGGTGACGCGGAACAGGCAGTGCGCGGGCAGCTGCACCACTGCGGCGCCCGGCCGGCCCGGCAGCGGACCGGCGGGCACCCACTCGGCCGTGTCGACCCGGTAGTTGGGTGCCGCCAGGCCGGCCAGCGCCGTGCAGCGTTCGGCCAGGCCCTCGCCCTGCGCGGGCCTGGCGGTGCTGGTCAGCAGCAACGGGGCCGCGGCCAACCCCAGGCAGATGATCACGTTCCTCATCACGGCCCCCGGTTCCGTGCCGGCCGTCGCCGGCCTGTGCTCACTTCCTGCGGTGCTTGCCGAAGAACTCGTAGATCTCCTTCTGGCTGGTGGTGATCACCGGGCCATGGGTCACGCCGGGCTGTTCGATGTACACGTGCTCGGCGCCGATCTCCTTCAGCGTCTCCGCCCACAGGCGGGTGTTCGACGGCGACACCACTTCATCCGCGTCGCCGGTGAGCAGCAGCACCGGCACACCGGCTTCCTTGAGCCTGCCCAGGATGCTGGCGCGGTCGTCGTTCATCATGAACGAGGCCGGCGCCACCGGCGCGATGGCGGCCCACAGGTTGGCGTGCTTCGCGCCCAGGTACAGCGTGCCCGCCCCGCCCATGGAATGGCCGGTGAGGTAGATGCGCCTGGGATCGATGTTGAACTCCTTGCGCATCATGTCGAGCACGTTCATCACGTCCTGCTCGCTCCACTGGCGGATCTGCTCGTCGCTGGGGCCATCCCCCGCGGCGGCGGCCGGCGGCGGCCCGGGCGGGCGCGCACCTGGTGGCGGCGCGCCTGCGCCCGGCCCCTGGCCGGGTGTCGCACCGGGCCCGGGGCCGGGACCGGGACCCGGACCGCGCGCGCCCGGAGGACCCATGCGGATCACCGGCGAACCAAACCAGCCCGTGGTGCTGTAGCCCATGGGCGCGACCAGCACGTAACCACCCTCTTCGGCCAGGTCCACCGCCGTGGTGTTGCACATGATGGTCGGCGGCGCGCCCATGCCGTGCAGCGACACGATCAGCGGCGCCGGCCTGTCCTTGCTGACCTTCGACGAGGCGAACACGCAGTACTGCATGTCCTGCCCGGCCTCGGCGAAGTGGTAGCTGCGCACCTGGGCGCGCGGGTCGGCGGCGAATCCGCCGCCGCCGCGCGGCGCCCCCGGTCCGGGCGCGCCGGCGGCGGGTGCGCCCGGCGCCTGGGCGAAGGCGGTGGCCGATGCCGCCAGCAGCACGACCAGGCACGAGGCTGCACGGGCAATGAACTTGCTTGGCAGAAGCATGAGACCCCCTCGCATCAGCGTGATTGTATGTACTGCATACTAATTGACCGCACCGGCCGGGTCGAGGCGCCCCGGCCGGCTCCTCAGGCCTGCACCACCTGCTGCTCGATGCAGCCGAAGGGCTCGCTGCCGTCGGGCAGGCGGGCCGCCATCCGCACCCTGTCACCGAAGGCCATGTAGATGGTGCGCGGCGCTCCATGCGCGATGATCTCGATGGCGCGGCGTTCCGCGATGCAGCTCGATCCGACCTCGGCGTAGGCGGCGTTGGCGATGGTGCCCGAGCCGATCACGGTGCCGGCCACCAGGTCGCGCGTGGCCGCGGCATGGGCGATCAGCTCGTTGAAGCCATAGCCCATCTCGCGCCCGTTGGCCCGGCCGAAGGGCTCGCCGTTCCACTCGATGTGCAGCGGCAGCTCCACGCGCGAGTCACGCCAGTACGGGCCCAGCGCCTCGGGCGTCACCGCGAACGGCGCCATCGAGCAGGCGGGCTTGGCCTGGATCCAGCCGAAGCCGGTCTTCATCTCCGGCACAGCCAGGTTGCGCAGCGACCAGTCGTTCACCTGCACCAGCAGGCGAATGTACGCGCCGGCCTTCTCGGGTGGACAGCCCATGGGCACGTCATCCACCACGACCGCGAACTCGCCCTCGAAGTCGATGCCGTGCGCGACGTCCGGGAACGGCACCGCCTCGAACGGGCCGTAGAAGCGGTCGGACATGCCCTGGTACATCAGTGGTTTCTCGGTCTGGATCGGCGGCTGGTTGAAGGCCACCTGCATCAGCCTGGCGTGCACGGGAAAGGCCGAGGCGTCCAGCCACTGCCAGGTGCGCGGCAGCGGCGCGCGCAGTTCGGCCGCATCCACGGGCAGGCCCTCGCCGGCAGCCAGCCTGGCCGCCAGCACCTGCAGGTCCGCGGCGGCCGTCTCCCAGCGCGCGATGGCCGTCAGCAGGTTGGGCCAGCGGCGGCCGGCCGGCAGCCAGCGCCTGCCATCGGCCGAGACCACCATCAGTTCGCCATCGGGTGTGCCATTGGCGCGGGTTGCAAGCTTCATGACGGATCATCCAGATGGTATTCGCCGTCGATCAGCACGAAGGCAATGCGGCAGTTGCGGCCTGAGCGGTTGGCCCAGCCATGGTTGGTGCCGCGCTGGATCACGATGTCGCCGGCGCGCACCACCGTTTCGCCTTCATCCATGATCAGCGTCACCTCGCCCTCGAGCACGATGCCGTAGTCGATGGTCTCGGTGCGATGCATGAACGCATGGCGCCGGCCTCCGGTGCCGGCCGCCATGGGCGCCTCGGCCGCGCCGACCTCGGCGAAGTGGGCCTGGATCTGCTCGGGCGTCAACGACTCGAAGGCAGGATCATCCGGCGGAATGTCCAGCACGCGGATGCGGGTGCCGTTCTTCGGCGGCGCGAGCTGGATGCCGTCCTCGGGCGGCTCGCCCGAGTCGCGGTCGATGGGCGCCGGCGTGGCGCGCGTGTTCCAGATCTCGTGGAACACCGGGCCGTGCGGTCCGCCGATGCGCTGCACCCGCGGCGCCGGGCCGTCCTCCTGGATCACCGCCCGCCCCTGCCGGTCATGGCCGGTGACGATGCGTCGCACGGGTTTCACGTTCATGCCGTCCTCCCTCCCAGGTGCTCGGCCAGCCAGTCGGCGATGTACTCGCGCCCGAAGGACATGTTGTCCGCGCCCACGTGTTCCACGCCGCCCTCGCGCTCGGTGAACAGCTTCAGTTCCCGGTCCGGGCTGTTGACCAGCTGCTCGTAGGTCCGGTGCGCATATTCCACCGGGATCTGCCGGTCCTTCGCCCCATGCGTCACCAGGAAGGGCACGCGGATGCGGTGCAGGTGGCCTTCCAGCGTCATCTCCGCCGCCTTCACGAGGAAGTCCTGCATGTCGCGCGCGCCGAAGGCCCAGTGCACGTGCTTCCAGTAGTGCGGCACCGGGTTCTCGCCCTCGCGCCGCAGGCGCCGCTGCTGCACCTCGGCCCAGTTGTGGTTGGCGCCCCAGACCGCGCCGGCCGCGAAGCGCGGCTCGTAGGCCACCGCGCGCGGCACGAAGTGGCCGCCGAGGGAGATGCCGGCCATGCCGATGCGCGCCGGGTCCACGTCGTCGCGGGCGGTCAGCCAGTCCACCGCCTTCGAGGCCCAGCTTTCCGAGTGAGGATCCACCGGCAGGCCCTGCAGCCGCAGCGCCTCGCCGCTGCCCGGCTGGTCCACGCACAGCGTGGAGACGCCGCGCCGCGCCAGCGATTCGGGCAGGCGCGACCACCACAGCAGCTCCTTGCAGCTGTCGAGGCCGTTGCAGTAGACCACCACCGGCCGCCGACCGGAGCCCGGCGCGGGGGTGTACAGCGCCGGCATGGTGCCGCGCGGGAGCGGGATTTCCACCCGCTCGCGCGGCAGACTGCCCAGGCGCGTGGAACGCTCGAAGGTGGCGAGCGCGCGCGCATAGGTGGCCTCGCGCTGCGGCGAGCCCTGCTCCTGCATGCGCTCGGCCACCAGCAGGTACAGCGCCGCGCGCTCGAGCTTGTCGGAGGCAGAGAAGCCGCGCCCGCGCGCCTCGTCCTCGTCGGCCAGGCCGATCAGGCGCTCGGCCACCTCCACCCAGCGCTCGCGGAACTCCACCGTGCCGGCGTCCGCGCCGCGCGCCGCCGCCTCGCGCAGCGGGCGGCACATGTCCTCCAGCTCGCCGATCTTGCCGCCGCTCTCCAGCGCCATCGCGACGGAGAGGTTCCAGACGTAATTGGGAAAGTACTCGAACAGCGCCATGTCACACCGGTGCGGGCTGGAACAGGCGCGGGTCGGGCGCCGGATGCGGCATGGTCTGCGGGCCGCCGACGCCGATCATCCACTGGTCCATGGTGCGCGGCGCCGGCGTGTAGACCTGGTGCACGTGGTGCTCGAAGTCCACTTCCTCCAGCTCGGCGGTGTACTCCACCGCGAAGCCGGCCGGCGTGACGAAGTAGCTGAAGGTGTTGTTGCCGGCCTTGTGCCGGCCCGGTCCCCAGCGGATGTCCACGCCGGACTGCCGCAGGCGGCTGATGCCGATCATCATGCCGTCCACGCCGGGCACGTCGTAGGCCACGTGGTTCAGGCACGGCGGGCCGGGCAGGATGGCGATGCGATGGTGGGCGCGGTTGCAGCGCAGGAAGCACATGAAGTCGCCCAGCCAGTCGCTGACACGGAAACCCAGCACCTTGGTGAAGAATTCCACCAGCGCCACGTGCTGCGGCGAATGCAGCACGATGTGGCTGATGCGCTCGGGAATGCCCTCGGCGGCCTCCACCCTGCGGCCCGGCTCGCGCCGCACGTCGCTGGAGATCTCCAGCGGCAGACCGTCCGGCGTGAAGCAGCGGAAGCCGTAGCCGCCCCAGGGGCTGTCGAGCTCGCGCGGCGCGTGCACGATGCGGCAGGCGCCGGCCGCCGCCGCATGCAGCGCGTCCACGTCGGCGCGGCTGTCGGTGGCCAGCGCGATCACGTCCACGTGGTTGGTGTCGGAGCGGCGCAGGCGCAGCGTGAAGGGCTCATCGCCCCCCTCGGTGCGCAGCCAGGCCATGTCGGTGGTGGCCCTGACCTGCTTCAGTCCCCACTTGCTGGTATAGAAATCCAGTTCGGTGTCGAAGTCCTGCACGCCGTAGCCGACGTAGCGGATCTCTGTCACTCGGCTCATGGCTGCCTCAGATCGGTTGCGCGATGACGTCGAACATTTCCGCGGTGGCGCGGGCATTGTCCACCGGCGGACCCTTGCCAAGCTGGCCCATGCAGATGGCGAGGCTGGCCCGCACGATCCACGCGCAGCGGTCGAAGCGCCGCGCGCGCCAGGCGTCCAGCGCCTGCCCGATGTCGTCGTGGCGGACCAGCTCCTCGGCCAGCACCAGTCCATCCTCGATGGCCATGCCGGCGCCCTGCCCCAGGTGCGGCGTGGTGGTGTGCACGGCATCGCCGATCAGCGCCACGCGGCCGTTGTGCCAGGAACCCTCCACCAGCAGCCACTCCAGCGGCCGGTACACCACCTCCGCGTCGACGTGCACCTGCTCGGCCAGCTCGCGGATGGCCGGCGCGCACACCGAGGCCTTGGCGCGCATGCGCGCCGCCAGCCCCTCCACCGGATAGCGCGGATTGTCCGGCTCGGGCGTGGTCAGGAACATGTACATGAGGTCCGGGCCGATGGGTACCAGGCCCGCGCCCACCGGGCCGTTGTAGGCCTGCAGTGCATCCATGCCTGCCGGGCGCGGCAGGTTGTAGCGCCACACCGCCTGCCCGGTGAAGGCCGGTTCCGGCGCCCCCGGCAGCACCATGCGGCGGATCTGCGAATGCACGCCGTCGGCACCGACCACCAGGTCGTAGCGTCCCGCGCCGCCGTCGGAGAAGCGCACGTCGACGCCGCGGCCGTCATCCTGCAGCGAGGCCACGGTGACGCCCAGCTTCAGCGTCGCGCCCGCGTTGCGGGCCGCATCGCCCAGCACCTTCTGCAGCGCACGGCGGCTGATGCCCACGTTGGCGGGGCGGTCCGGCAGCAGCCGGTGCGAGGGCACCCGCGCCAGCTTGGTGCCGTCGGGCGCGAACACCTCGACCGCGTCGAATCCCGCGCCCGCGTCGATGTATGAATCGAGGATGCCAAGCTGGTCGACGGCGCGCAGCACATTGCCCTGCTGGATGATGCCCACGCCATACACGGACCACTGCGGGTCCTTCTCGATGATGTCTACGCTGAATCCGCGCTGGCGCAGCGCCAGCGCGCAGGTCAGGCCGCCGATGCCGGCGCCCACGACCAGAATGGACAGGTCTTTCACGTCTTCCCCCGTTCAACCGGCCGCCGCGAGCATACGCAGGCCACCGGGCAGCGGGGAAAGCAAAAGAACTGATGAGTGCGGATCGACGCCGCTTATGGATTGGGGAATGCTGCCTGCCGCCGCAATTGTTCCCGCAGCCACGCCAGCCCCTCGTCGCCCGCGCGCGTGCGGTGGTACTGGATCATCTCGCGCATCACAGGAAACTCCAGCGGCAGCGGCGCAACGGCCAGCGGGAAGCTCTCCGCCATGCGCCGCGCCAGCCGCTCGTGCATCACCGCCAGGCGGCTGGTGCCGCACAGCAGCCAGGGGACCAGCGTGAAGCAGCCGCAGGCCACCTCGACCCGGCGTTCGATGCCCATGCGCTCGAGCTGCCGGTCGGCGAAGGAAGGCACCTGGTTGGTGCCCACGTACACCGCCACGTGCCCCAGGGTGCGGAAGGCCTCCTCGTCCAGGCCGCGCGCGAACGCCGGGTTCCCGCGCCAGCCGATCACCACCTGGCGCTCCTCGCACAGCAGCTCGGCCGGATGGTCCGGATCGACGAATTCCTCCGGCGTGATGGTGAGGTCGGCCTGCCCTTCCATCACCAGCTGCGCCGCCTCGTCACAGGGCAGCATGATCTCCAGCCGCACCTTCGGTGCATCCTCGGCCAGCCGCGCGGCCAGCGGCGCCACCACCGCCGCGGTGATGTAGTCGGAGGCCACCAGGCGGAAGCTGCGCTGCGTGCTGGCCGGATCGAAGCGGGCATTGGTGGTGAGCAGCGCATCCAGGTCCGACAGTACCTGGCGCACCGGACCGGCCAGCCGTTCGGCCTGCACGGTGGGCACCATCTGCCGGCCCTGCATGGTCAGCAGGTCGTCCTGGAAGTAATCGCGCAGCCGCGCCAGCGCCGCGCTCATGGCCGGCTGGCTGATGTTCAGGCGCCGTGCGGCGCGGGTGACATTGCGCTCCTCGAGCAGGACATGCAGCGCGAGCAGCAGGTTGAGGTCCAGGCCGTTGAATCGCATGTTGCCCGGACTTTACCACCCCGGGGTACACTGCCGGCATGATGGCGCCGCCCTTCAAGGATGATGGACGCTTCCGTGCCGCCGTGCCGGAGGACGCCCCGGCGCTGGCGCTGTTCGTGAACATGGCCGGCGAAGGCCTGCCCCACTACCTCTGGTCGCGCATGGCCACGCCGGGCCAGTCCGCCTGGGAAGTGGGCTGCGCGCGTGCGCGGCGTGATTCCGGCTCCTTCTCCTGGCGCAATGCCACGCTGCGCGTGGTGGAAGGTGAAGCCGTGGCCTGCCTGATCGGCTATCCCCTGGACGACGGGCCCGTGGTGAGCGACTACGCCTCCATGCCGCCGATGTTCCAGCCGCTGCAGCAGCTCGAGGACCAGGCCTGCGGCACCTGGTACGTCAACGTGCTGGCCACCCGCGAGGAGCACCGGGGCAAGGGTCATGGCCGCGCGCTGCTGGAACTGGCGGAAGAATTCGCGCGCAGGCACGGCCGGCGCGGCACCAGCCTCATCGTCGCCGATGCCAACCTCACTGCGCGGCGCCTTTATGCGCGCATGGGCTACGGCGAAGTCGACCGCCGCCCCATGGTCAAGGAGCAGTGGGAGAATCCCGCCCGCGAGTGGGTGCTGATGGTCAAGCCCCTCGGCTGAGGTACTCGCGCCAGCCGCCATGCACGGTGATGTCGGTGGCGCCGGCCGCCGCCCAGGCCTCGCACAGGAAGCCGCAGACCTCCTCGCCCGACGCGGTCCGTATCCGTCCGATGCCCAGCGGCGCGGGGATTTCCGCCACGAAATCGCCGAACCTTTCGATCGGCATGCGCCAGACCTCGATGGCGATGGCGGCGCCGCCATCCGCCACGCGCAGCATCCCGGGGCGTTCCGGCGGCCCGCCCGGCAGCGCAAACAGGCGGTATTCCGGCGCGGTGCGCGTGGCCGCGATGCGCCAGGCCCCCCGGCTGGTGAGCTGCGCGTTCAGCGGCAGGCCGGACATGTGCGCGCCGCAGACCGCCACGTCGATGAAGCCCGCGGCGCCGGCGACTTCGCCGGGCGGCGGTGGCGCGAGTGGCGCATCGAGGGAGCCGAGGCGATCCGAGGTGGCGTGGTGCAGCCTCGACGCGAAGCGCAGCAGGTCTTCATCCTCGAAGGCCGGCGCCATCAGCGTGACCCCGAACGGCAGTCCGGCCGCGGTGAAACCGGCCGGTACCGCGACCGCCGCCAGGTCCAGCAGGTTGACGAAGTTGGTGTAGTGGCCGAGGCGCGAATTCAGCAGCACCGGCTCGGCCTCGACCTCGGCGATGCGGTAGTGCGTGGGCGCGGTGGGCAGCAGCAGCGCGTCCGCCTGCTGCCACAAGGCCCCGGCGGCGCGCGCCAGCTCGCGCAGGCGGTACTGGGCGCGGAATACCTCGGTCGCGCCAAGGCCCGCCGCGCCGCCGATGATGGAACGGATCACCGGCAGCACGGCGTCGGGCCTCGACCGGATCAAGTCACCGGCCGCCAGGTAACGCTCGGCCACCCAGGGACCGCCGTAGAGCATGCGCGCGGTCTCCAGCAGGGGTTCGATGTCCACCTCGACGAGGCTGGCGCCCAGCGACTCCACCGCAACGATGGTGTGGTCGAACTGCGCCGCATAGGCGTCATTGCCGAAGAACTCGCGCTGCGCGGGCAGCGGCACGGCGACGCGCACTGACGGCCGGCACGACCAGCCCCGGCGCGGCGAAGGCTGCAAGTCCCGCGAGAAGGGATCCCCGGGATCGAAGCCCCGCGCCACCTGCGCCACCGTCGCGGCATCCGCCGCGGTGAGCGCGAACACCGACACGGTATCCAGCGTGCGGCAGGCCGGCACCACGCCGCGCGTGCTGAGCAGCCCCGGCGTGGGCTTGTAGCCCACCAGGTTGTTGAACGCGGCCGGCACTCGGCCGGAGCCGGCCGTATCGGTGCCCAGCGCGAAGGCCGCCAGGCCCAGCGCCACCGCCAGCGCCGAACCGCTGGAGGATCCGCCGCTGATGTATCCGGGATCGAAGGCATTGGCGCAGATGCCGTACGGAGAGCGCGTGCCCACCAGGCCGGTGGCGAACTGGTCCAGGTTGGTCTTGCCCAGTGCGATGGCGCCTGCGTCCACGAGCCGCTGCACCACCTCGGCGGAGCGCTGCGGCATGTAGCTGAAGGCCGGGCATGCCGCCGTGGTGGGAAGGCCTTGCAGGTCGATGTTGTCCTTGATCGCGAAGGGAATCCCGTACAGCGGCAGCTCCGTGGGCGATCGCTCCATCAGTGCCTGGGCCCTGGCGCGCAGCTCGTGCTCCGGCACGCGCGAGATCCAGACCGCGTCGGGTGAGCGGCGCAGCCGCGTGATGAGTTCCTCGACCACCGCCACCGGCGTGGCCTGCCCGCTGCGATAGGCCGCCAGCAGCGGCCCCACTCCCGCCGGCATCATCGCGCCACGCCGCCGGCCGGCCGGAGAGCCACGAGCAGGTCGCCGGCATTGGCGGGCCGCCCGGCATTGCAGTACGTGGCCACCACCTCGCCCGCGGCCTGCGCGCGCACGCTGATCTCCATCTTCATCGACTCCATCACCAGCAGTTCCTCGCCGGCCGCCACTGCGCGCCCGGCCGCCGTACGCAGCTGCCACACATTGCCCGACACGGGCGCGCGCACGGCGATGCAGCCGGCCGGCAACTCCGCCGCCACGGGCGGCGCCCGGGGTCGGGCGCCGGGCCCCCCGTGAACGCCGCGCCCCTTCCAGCTCC
>QGUX01000290.1 GCA_003242275.1 Pseudomonadota bacterium
GCGCGGCGCCGGGCGGCGCTCCCCGTCCAGGCGCGGGACCGGGCGCCGGCCCGGCCACCACGGCGGCTGGCGCGGCCGCACCGGCGCCCGGCGCAGCCGGCCTGCCGGCCGTCACGCCCATCACCGTGCCGGCGGGCGGCCGCCAGCCGCAGCCGCCCGTCATCCTCAGCCGCAACGGCCGCGACTACGAGGTCACGCAGAGCACCGTGCGCGCGGGCACGGAGATCCGCGTGACCACCGAACGGCCCTCGCTGGCGCTGACGCTGAACGAGATGGACAAGGGTTCGTGGGTGATCTTCGAGCTGCCCGGCTTCAGCAAGGCCGCCGCGGGCACCGAGGTGAAGAGCCTCGACGCACTGCGCAAGGCCGGCGACACCGCCTACTACCGCGGCAAGGATGCGCTGTGGGTGAAGGTGGTCGCCAACGGCGTCGGCGCGCAGGGACCGCGCGGCACCGGCCCCAGCGGCGGCACCAGCGTGGAAGTCAGCCGCTAGGCACTTCGCGCGGCACGAGAACGCAAAGCCCCCGGCCCGGTCCGGGGGCTTTGCATTTCAGGCCCGGGGAAATCGCGTCATTCCTTCAGCGTCGAGAGGTAGGCGATGACGTCCGCGCGCTGCTGCGGGTCGGCCAGCACGCCGATCATCGCCGTGCCCGGCACCTTGGCGTTGGGGTCCGCCAGGAATTCATCCAGGGTCTGGGGCGTCCAGATCACGCCGTACTTCTTCAGCCCGTCGCTGGGGCCCAGCAGGCTCTTGGTGGTGCCGGCCTGGCGGCCGAGGACGCCCATCAGCGTCGGCCCGACCTTGGAGGTGTCGCCCTTGGTCACTCCATGGCAGGTGACGCAGGCGTTGGTGTTGAACAGTTCCTTGCCCCGCTCGGGGTCCCCCTTGAGGTCGCCGGCATGGGCTGCCGGGGCACAGAACAGGGTGGCCAGTGCGAGCAGACGGATGGATCGGATCGCGGACATCGACGTGGGCTCTCCCGAATACGGAGGGCGAAATCCCCCTCCCCAAAACCGAACGCGATACTAGCAAAGCGGACCTTGCTGTTACCTGAAGGGAAGGCCCCCCGGGCTGCGCCCGGGGCAAGCCCCCTGGCGATTCCGGCCGGCCGCTCCGGGGTCTTGGCGGACGGTGGTAAGGTGGAAACTGGGAGGCGAGCCTCCCCGTCCGCCGGCATGTGGGCGTGTGCGGTCAGACGTCATATGTCTGACTACATACTCCGAATGTCTTGGTCTCGCCCTCGGCGCCGGGCCTAGACTGCCCCTGCCGGTGCCTGTTCGACACGCGCCGGTTACGAGGGGGTAGTACAGATGCATAAGCGCAATCGCGCGAGGCGCTCGTTCGTGCTGGGGGCCGTGGGCCTCCTGGCCGCCACGGCGTACGCGCACCATTCCTTTGCCGTGTTCTTCGATGACGAGAAGGGAATCGTCACGGTCCGGGGCACGGTCACCGAATTCTCCTTCCGCAATCCGCACGGCGTGATCCGGGTGGATGTGATCGAGAACGGCAAGAAGGTCGAGTGGAAGGCCGAGACCAACTCGCCGTCCATCCTCGAGCGGCGCGGCTGGAAGCGCGACAGCCTGAAGGCCGGCGACGAGATCATCCTGGAAGGCTGGCGCGCGCGTGACGGCTCCCGCTACATGCGCATGCGCAAGGTCACCAAGGCCGACGGCACGCCGGTGGGCATTCCCTTCGAAACGCCGGTGGTCCAATGATGGGCGCCGTTCCGTCCCGCAGGATTGCGGCCGCCGGGGCGCTGGCGCTGCTGCTGGCCGGTTGCGGCGGCACCGCCCCGCAGGAAACCGCCGCGAAGCACCCGGACTTCTCCGGCTTCTGGATGCTGGCCCGCGCCCCGGTCGAGGACGAGGTGCTGAAGGCCAAGCTCTCGCCCGACGCCGTGGTGCTCCAGGACACCGGTGCGCCCGAATACGGCCCCGGCGACTTCGGCGGACTGAAGCTCACGGCCAAGGCCCAGGAGATCGCCAACGCCTGGAAGATCGAGGACGACATGACGGTGTCCAACACCTGCCGCATCCCCTCGATCGTGTACGCCATGCAGGGCCCCTTCCCGATCGAGATCTTCCAGGGCAGCGACCTGATGGTGCTGCGGCTGGAGTACTTCGACATGGCGCGGGTGATCTTCTTCGACGACCGCTTCATGAAGGAAGAAGAGGCGCCGCACACCAAGGTGGGCTACTCGATCGCGCACTGGGAAGGCGACGAGCTGGTGGTGAAGACCAGCAAGCTGAAGGAAGCCACCATCACCAACAACGGCCTGTTCCACAGCGACCAGGTGCGGGTGATCGAGCGCTTCCGCCTCTCGCCCGACGGCAAGCAGCTGCTGTCGACGCAGGAGTTCGAGGACCCGGAGATGCTCGAGAACAAGGGCGCGCGCTTCATCACCTGGAACAAGGTGGAGGGCGACCACGTGCGCGCCTATGACTGCGATCCGTCGTTCGCGGAGAACTACGCCAACTAGCAGGGGAGCCGGGAGGGGGGAATGGTGCAGCGCTGGCCATCGAGGTTGTTCGCAGCGGCAGTGCTCACATGGGGTGCGATGGTGTCCGCGAACGCCGCCGCGCCCGGCCCCGGACCCGGCCCGGGACTGAACGAACCCGGCGGCAGTGGCCCGTTCCCGGCCGCGGCCACGACCACGCCGCAGCTCCCCCAGCACACGCTCTACCACCCGGTCGAGATGCCGCGGCAGGCCCTGCCGCTGTACGTCTGGGGCAATGGCGGCTGCAGCGACAACGGGCTCTCCCACGCCCGCTACCTGCGCGAGATCGCCTCGCGCGGCTACTTCGTGATCGCGCTGGGCGCCCCGCGCCCGGCTGGTGCGGCGGGTGGCGCCGCACCGGCACCCGCTCCCCGCGGCGCACCGCCCCCCGGACAGCGTCCGCCGGCGCCCGGCAACGCGCCCGCTCCGGGCAGCTCGCCCGACCCGACCCAGCCCGAACAGATGCTCGAGGCCATCGACTGGGCCACGCGCGAGGCAGCGCGCGAGGGCAGTCCATTCCAGGGCCGCATCGACGTCACGCGCATCGCCGTCGGCGGGCACAGCTGCGGCGGCCTGCAGGCGCTGGCCGTCTCGCACGACCCGCGCATCCGCACGACATTGGTGCTGGCCAGCGGCATCTACATCCGTCCCGGCGGACGCAGCGGCGTGCAGATCGACAAGTGGCAGCTCGAACGGCTGCACTCGCCGCTCCTGTACCTGACCGGCGGCCCCGAAGACATCGCGCACGCCAACGCCACCGACGACGTGCAGCGGATCAACCGCCTGCCCGTGTTCTTCGGTTCCCTGCCGGTGGGGCACGGCGGCACCTTCTCGCAGCCGGACGGCGGCGAGTGGGCGCGCGTGAGCACGCGCTGGCTGGACTGGCAGCTCAAGGGCGATGCCGACGCGAGCTGGGATTTCGCCGGCGATCCCTGCCGGCTGTGCGCCGACGAACGCTGGACCGTGGAGCGCAAGAACCTGCCGCCGCCGCAGGGCCCGCGGCGCGAGTCGCTGTACGTGCCGGTGCGCGACGGCACGCGCCTGGCGATGCACGTCTACCGTCCGGCCCGCGACGGCGCGCTGCTGCCGGGCCGACTGCCCACGGTGTTCCGGTTCACGCCCTATCGCGCCCGTTTCCGGAGCGCCGACGCCCGGGTGCGTGAGCTGGAGACCTTACGGCCGGAAATCGCCAAGCGCCTGTTGGGGGCGGGCAG
>QGUX01000291.1 GCA_003242275.1 Pseudomonadota bacterium
GGGCGGCCGGCGCCCGCTGACGTGCCGGGCTGGTTCTGGCTGGCGGCCGGGCTGTCCGACCGGTTGCCCTCGGGCAGCTATGCGCTGGCGGCCGAACCACCCGAGCGCATCGCGCTCGCCATGACCCTGGGCTGGACCTACGGCGGCTACCGCTTCCAGCGCTACCGCAACGGCGGCCCGGCACCCGTGCGGCGCCCGCACCTCGTGCCGCCGGCCAGCGTCGACACGCATTATGTCGCCGCCGCCACCTCGGCCGCGGCCTGGGCGCGCGACCTCGTCAATACCCCGTCCAACGACATGGGCCCGGCCGAGCTGGAACAGGAGGCCCGCGCCCTGGCGGCGCGCGCCGCCGGAGCCATCCGCGTGATCGAGGGCGAGGACCTGCGGCGCGACTTCCCGCTGATCGCCGCGGTGGGACAGGGTTCGCCGCGCGCGCCACGGCTGATCGACCTTTCCTTCCCGCGCCCCGGCGCACCGCGCATCACGCTGGTGGGCAAGGGCGTGTGCTTCGACAGCGGCGGGCTGGACATCAAGCCCTCGGCCGGCATGCTGCTGATGAAGAAGGACATGGGCGGCGCTGCCGCGGCGCTGGCCACCGCGCAGCTGCTGCGCGAGATGGAAGTGCCGGTGGACCTTCGCGTACTGGTGCCGGCCGTGGAGAACAGCGTCGATGGCGCGTCCTTCCGGCCCGGCGACATCTGGCCCTCGCGCAAGGGTCTGCGCGTGGAAATCACCAATACCGACGCGGAAGGGCGCCTGGTGCTGGCCGACGCGCTGGCGCTGGCCGCCGAGGACGGGCCCGACCTCATCGTCGATTTCGCCACGCTCACCGGCGCCGCGCGCGTGGCGCTGGGGCCGGAGCTGCCGCCGGTGTATGGCGGCGACCCGGCGCTGGTGGAGGCGCTGCGCGCCCAGGGCGAACGGCTCGCCGACCCGCTGTGGCCCATGCCGCTGTGGGATGGCTACGAGGACGACCTCACCAGCCGCGTCGCCGACCTGAACAATGCGCCCGCCGGCGGCATGGCCGGCTCGATCACCGCGGCCCTGTTCCTGCGCCGCTTCATCACCGACCCGGCGCGCTGGCTGCACCTCGACATCTACGCCTGGAATGCCCGCGAGCGGCCCGGCCGGCCGCCCGGCGCCGAAGCGCAGGGCATCCGTGCGGTGGCGGCGCTGATCGCCACGCGCTACGGCGGATGATCCAGTCACGACGATTTCGCATCGCTGGACCAGGTGCAGCAATATATGGCGTCAACGTGACGCCCACCGGCCTGCGCGGCGTGCCCGGGCCATCGGCTGCCACCGCATGAAATACGACAACACAGGATCCACTCACCCATGACCGCGAAGAAGAACCATCCCCACGACCCCCGCGAATTCTCCAGCCAGGTGGTCGATGGCCTGAAGAACGCACCCGCCCGCGCCATGCTGCGCGCAGTGGGATTCGAGGATGCGGACTTCACGCGGCCGCAGGTGGGCGTGGCCTCCACCTGGGCCAACCTCACGCCCTGCAACATGCACATCGGCCGGCTGGCCGAGGAGGCCATCGCCGGCGTCAACGCCGCCGGCGGCAAGGGCGTGCTGTTCAACACCATCACCGTGTCCGACGGCATCTCGATGGGCTCGCCCGGCATGCGCTACTCGCTGGTCTCGCGCGAGGTGATCGCCGACTCCATCGAGACCGTCGTGGGCGCGGAGGGCTTCGACGGCTTCGTGGCCATCGGCGGCTGTGACAAGAACATCCCCGCCTGCGCCATGGCGATGGCGCGCCTGAACCGCCCGTCGGTGTTCGTCTACGGCGGTACCATCCGTCCCGGCGCCGGCCACACCGACATCGTGTCCGTGTTCGAGGCGGTGGGCGCGCGCGCCAGCGGCCGCATCGACGACGAGCAGCTGCGCGAGGTGGAGCGCACGGCCATTCCCGGCCCGGGCAGCTGCGGCGGCATGTACACGGCCAACACCATGGCCTCGGCCATCGAGGCACTGGGCCTGTCGCTGCCGAACTCCTCGGCGCAGGAGGCGGTGGGGCAGAGCAAGCTCGAGGACTGCCGCCGCGCCGGCGAGGCCGTGGTCAGGCTGCTCAAGGCCGGCATCCGCCCCCGTGACATCCTGACGAAGAAGGCCTTCGAGAACGCCATCACCGTGTCGATCGCGCTGGCCGGCTCCACCAATGCCGTGCTGCACCTGCTGGCCATCGCCCACGAGGCCGGGGTGAAGCTGACCCTGCAGGATTTCGCCCGCATCGGCCGGCGCGTGCCGGTGCTGGCCGACGTGCGGCCCAGCGGCCGCTACCTGATGTCCGAGCTGATCGCCATCGGCGGCATCCAGCCCCTGATGAAGGAGCTGCTGCGCCGGGGCCTGCTGCACGGCGATTGCCTGACGGTGACCGGCCGCACCCTGGCCGAGAACCTCGCCGGCGTGGCCGACTACCCGGCCGGCCAGACCATCATCCGGCCCTTCGACGACCCCATCAAGAAGGACAGCCACCTCGTTGTGCTCACCGGCAACCTCGCCCCCGAGGGCGCGGTGGCCAAGATCACCGGCAAGGAAGGCCTTTCGTTTACCGGCACGGCGCGGGTGTTCGAGGGCGAGGAGAAGGCCACCGCGGCCATCCTTTCCGGCCGGGTCAAGGCCGGCGATGTGGTGGTGATCCGCGGCGAGGGCCCCGTGGGCGGGCCCGGAATGAGGGAAATGCTGAGTCCGACGGGGGCCATCATGGGGCGGGGACTGGGCGACAAGGTCGCCCTGATCACCGACGGGCGCTTCTCGGGGGGCAGCCACGGCTTCGTCGTAGGACACATCTCACCGGAGGCCGCGCTGGGCGGGCCCATCGGGCTGTTGAAGGACGGGGATATCATCACCATAGATGCCGTCAAGCGGCGCATTGAAGTGGCCTTGTCTGCCGCGGAACTCAAGCGCCGCGCGAAGCAGTGGCATCCCCCCAGGCCATTTGCGAAACGCGGCGTTCTGGCCAAGTACGCGCGCACCGTCAGCAGCGCGAGCCGCGGCGCGGTCACCCAGTAACCCGCTTGTCACCGGATGCCTGCAATAATCCGGCCGCGTATCGGGCCATTTTGCAGTGCGTCCGGGAGTGCGCGGAACGCGCGCGCAGGGCGTCGCCGAGGTTGTGCAACTTCCGCCGGTGGCGTTACAGTTCGATGACACGCATGCGAGGGCACTTGCATGCGGGCGCGAAGGTAGTTACCTTGCGGCGCGGCCTGGGGGAGGTCCAAAAAGATAGGGGCTGGTGAGGTCATGGGCGTTTACACACAAACACAGGGCAACTGGCTGAGCCGCCGCGGTGGTTTCCTGGTTCTCCTCGTTGCATTCCACCTCGGATTCTTCTGGGCTCTGAAGAGCGGCTTCGCGGTCAAGCTCGTCCAGCAGATCACGCAGCCCATCAAGGCCGAGATCATCAACGAGGTCAAACCCGAGGAGCCGCCACCGCCGCCGCCCGAGGTGCAGATGGAGCTGCCGCCGGTGCAGGTGCCGCCGGTGCTGGTCGACATCCAGCTGCCGCCGCCGCCGCCGACCGCGATCCAGGCACCGATCACCACCGAGGTGGTGCCGCCGGCGCCGCCGCCGCCGCCGCAGGTCACCCGTTCGGTGGTGCGCACCAAGTTCTCCACCGCCTACGTTCCCGATCCGAACGACTTTATTCGGTCACCTCCCGCAGCATGCAGGAAGAAGGCGTGGGCCGGGTCCACGGG